>QNFO01000254.1 GCA_003646355.1 Gammaproteobacteria bacterium | reverse complement strand
TCCACATCAGAATCCTGATCAATATCTGTAGATGCCTCGGTGCATCCATCCCAGCCGGCAAGTCTTGCCCAGAGCCACCAGGCGGCATATCCCTTGCGATTTCCGTTCAAATGCTGGCTGTGAGCAGCTCCGGATGCCCACCAGTCAACATCCTGAGCGTGGGTTGCCTGCCAGTCCAATGCCCAGTTTTTATCCCTTGAACCATTATCGTCACTGTCATAATCACAATTATCATTGGCAAACAACTCCATGTAATTGACCAGTCCTTCCGGATCATAGCTTTCAATATCAGCAAAATCATAGAGTATCCTGCCATAGGTCCTGCAATGATTTCTGATATGCTCATTTGCAAGATTAAGCTGGCTGCCAATACCGCTGCCATTCAAATGACCGGTCATAAATACAAAATTCACACCTGGGTACTCCTCAATCAACTCTTCCATCAGGTTTAGATAAATATCAATGTTTTCAATGGAAGTACTGGCCTGTCCACACCAAGACCAGATCACCACATTCACATCAGAATTAGAAAAATTATCCAGATAATTACGCGTCCTCTGAGCCCAGGTAACCCTATCCGGATTCCCAAGATCTCCGGAAACAAAATTATTATGAAGATCCAGGGCACCTCCCGTGCCACCATTATTCCAGGTATAAAGACCCGGTGTGGCTCCATTGTTTGTCATAAACTGATCAAGCGCAACACCATTGCTACCCATCCCGGATATCAGCTGGCTGCCGTGGGAGGTATGACCATAGGCAATGTGCAAATCAGTTTTAGCCTGATTCACCCAAATTTCAGGGACTTGCCAGATATCAGTACAGGTGTGATCAATGACAACCTCCGCTGCAAAAGAAAAAGCTGTAAGATTACAGATTATAACAGCAGCAAACAAAAACATTTTAATAGATTTCATATATAGTGATCCTTTTTATTTCAATTTCAGTTAAACTTTCACTTATACAATATAGCAACTACTATGCCGTAATAAAAATATTTTTCTTTGCTGTCCCTCGAAATACAAAAAAATCCTGAACGCCATACATACAGCACATTTTGGGATTTTAATTTTTGAAATAACACGACAGCGAATTTAGAGTCTTTATCCAGTCTCACATAAAACTATGTAAAACTTTATCTAATTTTATGTAAAATTTTACCTAACTTTAACAATAATTTCATATTTTCCCCAAAAAAAGATAAGTATGGTGTCCCCATAATTCACCAGTTTGAATCAGACTTTTAGTTTGCAAACAATTCAGTATTGTTTAACAATTTCGTTTGCATAATTTGAATTAAACAAAAAAGATGAGAAAAAATCATTCTTGACATACTGATTATATAATATTAAACTCAATATAAATACATCAAATATATTTGGAGGCATCTATGGCACAGTTACATTGTTACGTACCTGACAACATAGCAGATAAATTTCAACACAAAGCAAAACAGGCCAATCTTTCAACGTCTAAATATCTGGCTCTTCTCATAAAACAGGAAATAACAGAGGAGTGGCCGGACAACTATTTTGATCTTTTTGGCTCGTGGGAAGGAGAACCCCTTGAACGACCTGGACAGGGGAACTTTGAAAACCGTCCGGAGTTAAAATAAAATGTATTTACTTGACACTAATGTCTGCATCAATCTGCTAAATAACCAGCAGCCTGAAGTTAAAAAAAAGTTTCGCTCCCTCTCCCCTTCTGAGATTGCTTTATGCAGTATTGTCAAAGCAGAACTTTTCTTTGGAGCCAGAAACAGCAATAGAATAGATGCGAATCTACAGCGTTTACATTTTTTCTTTGCGCCACTGCAAAGCCTGTCATTTAATGATCTATGTGCAGATGAATATGGGCTTATTCGAACAGACCTGCAGGCACAAGGCAAACTAATTGGTCCTAACGATCTTCTCATCGCAGCTATTGCCCGCACCCATCAGGCAATTCTTGTAACTCACAACACCAAAGAATTTAACCGGATTTCAGGACTCAGACTTGCCGACTGGGAGTCTCAATAATACAAGCTCATTATTTTGATAATAAATAAAAGATTGACTTCTTAAGTACATATAATTAAAGTTTAATCTAATAAGTATAAGCGGTTATAGCAATAACTTAAAGGCAACTAACGTATGCAAAAATTACCGATAGGCATTCAAACATTCAGTAAAATCCGCAAGGGCAATTATTGTTATGCTGATAAGACCAGACTTATAGCCAAATTAATTAATCACGGAGAATTTTATTTTTTATCCCGCCCCCGACGTTTTGGGAAAAGCCTGCTCATAGATACTATAGCCGAAGCATTCCTTGGAAATAAAGACTTATTTAAAGGTCTATACCTTGAAAACCACTGGGACTGGAGTAAGAAACATCCTGTTATACGCATCGATTTTGCAGAATCAATTCTTCATTCTGCTGACAGACTGAATGAAAAACTTTTACATCAAATAGAAGATTGTGCAGCCCTTTATAAAATTCAATTAAAACGTAAAGAACCTTCAGATCAGCTCCATGAACTGATCCGCAAGCTGCATGCTAAAACCAACCAGCGTGTTGCTGTCCTTGTTGATGAATATGACAAACCAATCCTGGACAATATCACCAACCCGGATACAGCAAAAGAGCAGCGTAACGGTCTTCGCAATTTCTATTCTGTACTTAAAGCCCAGGGTGCTCATCTTTGCTTTGTCATGCTCACAGGTGTATCAAAATTTTCGAAAGTATCCCTGTTCTCGGGCTTAAACAACCTTGAAGATATAACATTAGATCAACAATTTGGCACTTTGTGCGGATATACTCAAAATGAATTTGAAACTACTTTTCATGAATATCTTACGGAAGTTGATCTAAACGAGGTGAAAAAATGGTATAATGGATATAATTTCCTTTCTGATCCGGTTTACAATCCATTTGATGTATTGCTCTACCTGCGCAATTATAATTTCAGACCCTATTGGTTTGAAACCGGCACTCCAAGCTTTCTGATCCGTTTACTTGAAGATAAAAAAATGCTGATCCCGGAACTTGAAGATTTAACCGCCGGAGAAGAACTGCTGGGAAGTTTTGATGTGGACTTTATTGAGCCTGAAGCCCTGTTGTTTCAAACGGGTTACCTGACAATAAGAGAAAAAGAACACCTGTTTGATCAGGAATATGTTTATCATTTGGATTTTCCTAACCACGAAGTAAAAAAAGCTCTTACAAGCTCTATCCTGCACTGGTATGTTCAAGATCAACGCCCCTTGAAAAACAACCAGATGTCTCTTTTTAAGATTTTAAAATCAAATAAAATTGATGATTTAAAAGACCTCTTCCACAGCTTTTTTGCATCCATTCCCCATGAATGGTACCGCAAAAACGATATTGCCCAATACGAGGGCTACTACTGCTCTATCGTTTACTGCTATTTTACAGCCCTGGGTCTTAAAGTCCATGCAGAAGAATCCACTAACCATGGACAGCTT
>QNFO01000253.1 GCA_003646355.1 Gammaproteobacteria bacterium | reverse complement strand
CCCCAGGACCAGTGGTGGCACAGCAGACACCCAGCTTGCCAGAATTGCGCCAGTAGCCGTCGGCCATAAAGGCGGCTCCGGCTTCGTGACGTGCAGTAATGGCGCGGGGGCCACCGCGACGTTCGCTGCGGGCCAGGGCATTGTACAAAGGCTCAATAGCGCCGCCGGGGATGCCAAAAACATATTCCACGCCCAGTTGCTCAAGGTAGCTGAGCAGTAAATCTCCATATTCGTGTGGTGCAGTTCCTTCTGCCCGTACTTTATCGGCAGGCATACGTTTAAATCCTAATAGATATCAATGCGTTAAATGCGGTATTTAAATCGAGCCCATAGTATCGGCAGTTGCCAATAAATTACAAGATCAATAACGTGACACATTCGGTAGAATGGCAGGCTTTTAAGCCTGCCTGTGGCGTGTTAGCGCTGGGGCCTACATGCGCAAGCGTGGACAGTGAACTACGTAGAGGAAGATAGTATGACCGAGCCCGATATAAACTTAGAAAACTGGTGGCAACCCTTTACCAACGTCAGGGGTTTTCGTGCCAATCCGCGCCTTATTGAGCGCGCAGAGGGCTGCTTTCTGTATACCGCCGATGGTCGCGATGTGCTCGATATCACTGCCGGCCTGTGGTGTGCCAACCTGGGCCACAGCCGTAAAGAAGTGGCCGATGCGGTGCATAAGCAGTTGATGGACATGGACTTTTGCCCGCCCTTCCAGTTTGGCTCGCCGGTAACTTTTCGTTTTGCCGAGAAGTTGGTTGAGCATGCGCCCGAGGCTTTGAACCGCGTATTTTTTACCAACTCGGGCTCTGAGTCGGTCGAGACCGCAATGAAGATTGCCCACCGCTACCAACTGGCCCGGGGCAAGGCTAGCAAGACCCGCTTTATCTCCCGCGAGCGGGGCTACCACGGGGTCAATATTGGCAGTACTTCACTGCAGGGCATCCCCAATAATCGCAAGGGCTTCCCCACGTTAGAGAATGTCGACTTCCTGCCCGATCTGCTCGATATCCCCAACAACGCCTTTAGCCGTGGCCTGCCCGAGAAAGGTGCCGAAAAGCTCGATGCCCTGGAGAAAATCATCGCCACGCGCGGCGCCGAAAATATTTGTGCGCTGATTATCGAGCCCATCGTCGGTGCCGGTGGCATGGTACCGCCGCCCAAGGGTTATCTCGAGCGCGCGCGCCAGATATGTGATGACAATGACATCCTGTTGATTTTCGACGAAGTGGTGACGGGCTATGGCCGCACGGGTTCAGCCTTTGCCGCCGTTGAATTTGGTGTCACCCCCGACATGATGACCACCGCCAAAGCCATTAATGGTGGCACCGTACCCATGGGCGGCGTGTTTATTAAAGAAGAAATTCAGCAGGCCATTTTTGATGCGGCTCCGGGCGGTATGCCGGAGATCTTCCACGGCAACACCTATGCCGGTGCGCCAGTGGGTGCCGCTGCCGGGCTCGCTGCTTTTGAAATCTACGAGCGTGAAGGCTTGCTAACCCGTGCCTCTGGCCCCATCGGTCAATATTGGGAAGACGCCCTGCACAGCCTGCGTGACATCCCCCATATTATTGATATCCGCAACTACGGCCTATTGGGCGCTATCACTTTTGCGGCTGATGCCGCCAAATACCCAACCGGTGTTGGCGTGCCCGTCCACAATAAGTGCTTTGAAAATGGCCTCTTGTGTCGCGCTGTCGCCGACAATATGGTGATGTCACCGCCACTGACGATTAGCGAGGCCGAGATCGACTTGTTTATCGAGCGTCTGCGTCAGTCAATTAGTGATGTGCTGGGCTAGGTGTGACGAGCTAGTTGAGACGGATATTGAGGGCGGCAGATTATCCTCTTCTATAAGCCTAGCCCTCAAGACTGTCTTTTAAGGCGGCCATAAAGCGCGCTGCCTCACCGCCGGTGATGAGGCGGTGATCAAAACTCAGTGACAAAGGCATAACCGGCAGCACCTTGGCTTTGCCCTTGACGGCACAAACCTCGTCGCGAATCACCCCGGCGGCGAGAATGGCCACCGTGGGCAGCACGATAACCGGGTTGGCATAGCGCCCGGCTATGGTGCCGAAATTACTCAGGGTAATGGTCGGTTTTTGCATTTCATTGACGGGAATACGCCTTTTCAGGGCGTCCTTCTTTAGACGATTCAAGCCGCTACGCAGGTCTTTATCGCTGCGCTTGGCGACATCGCGCAGCACCGGGACAAACAGACCACCGGGGGTATCGACAGCCATACCGACATCAATGGTCGCCAGGCTGCGATAGGTCATCGCCTCGGCGTCGAACCAGCTATTGAGCAGGGGTTCGGCCTGGCAGGCGGCAACGAGGGCGCGCAGTAAGCGCAACGTCGCATCTTCCTTTTTGGCCCAATTGCCCAGTCGTGCATCGTCATTAATCGTGACCGCCACCACCTGGGCGTGAGACTGGGACATGGCCAGGGACATAAAGCGGCGCACCCCTTTGAGGGGTGTTGATGGGCCTTTTTCACTCTCGAGCCGGGCCACTCTTTCGACATCTTCGACTTTAATTAAGCCTTGCTTGCCGCTACCACTGACCTTGCTGATATCGACCTTTAAACGCTCGGCGAGGGCACGAATGGCCGGTGTGGCACGGATGGCTTGTTGACGGCTGGGCACCCCGGGTGACCCAATAATAAAGTGCTCATCTACGTCTGGCTGGGGGCTTGCTGTTTGCAGCTCACCGACCACGGTGGCGTTGTCGGCCTCGTCACTAACAAACTCTAATAAAGGTTCGCCGAGGTGGATGATATCGCCGGGCCGACCAAAGATGGCGGTAATCACCCCGGCCTGGGGGGAGGGAATTTCGACGATGGCCTTGGCGGTTTCCACGGTCACCAGTAGCTGATCGGTACTGACGGTATCGCCCGCCGCCACGTTCCACTCAATAATCTCGGCCTCCTGTAAACCTTCGCCGAGGTCGGGCAATTTAAAGAATTTCATGGGGCATCCTTTCGTTAAATTCTTATGAGGGCCTTTTAGCCAAAGGCGAGCACTTGTTCGATGGCATTGCTGATGTCTGCCACGCCGGGTAAGTAGAGAGCCTCTTTTTTGGCATAGGGCATCACCGTGTCATAGCCACCGACTCGCAATACCGGCGCTTTAAGATCGAGCAGGGCGTGTTCGGCCAGTTGCGCGGCAATTTCGCCGCCAATACCGCCGCTTTTCGGCGCTTCGTGGGCGATCACACAGCGCCCCGTTTTGGCCACCGACTGCAGAATAGTCGCCATGTCGATGGGGCTGACGGTGGCGACGTCGATCACCTCCACGGATATTCCCTGATCGTGACATTGATCAGCGTCTTGAGTGCATTCGCTAATCAATGCCCCCCAGCTGATTAAAGTGACATCTTCACCTTCGCGCAGGGTAAAACAGGTATCGAGAGGCAGGGCCTGGCCATCGTTGCAAATGCTTTGGGCCTGGGCGCGATAGATGCGTTTG
>QNFO01000252.1 GCA_003646355.1 Gammaproteobacteria bacterium | reverse complement strand
CCTCGGGCCTCAATGCAGAGGGCATACCCCTCGCCTGGATAGTGCAAGTCGCGAGCTTTGGTGACATCGACAAAGCGCAGGCCTTGACCGCGCAATTGTTGGCCGATGGCTATAAGGCTTATCGCCGCAGAGTTGTTGTCACGGGTGAAGTTAATTATCGCATCTATGTTGGCCCTAAAATTTCAAAGCAAACCATGCTCGCCGAAAAACGCGCGATTGAGCAGAAATATACGCTTAAAACCCTCCTGCTGGAGTTTGAGCCCTGATCCTCATGTCGGTTTTTGTTAAACTTCAAACTCCTATCGAGAGCGATTAAATCCTGTGAATTGGGCTGACTGGGCGATTATCGCCATCCTTTGTTTATCCATGACTATCGGTCTCGTCAGAGGCTTTATCAAAGAGGCAATGTCGCTGGCTGTCTGGTTTGCTGCCGGCGCGCTCGCCATGTTGCTCTATCAGCCACTGGCCTCTTATTTAGTCGAAATTATTAGCACCGCATCGTTGCGCTTTTTGGCGGCATGGGCGGGTATCTTTGTCTCGGTACTACTGGTTGGTGGTCTGTTGAATTACCTGCTCGGCAAGTTGGTGGATGCCACCGGGCTGAGTGGCACTGACCGTCTGTTGGGCCTGCTTTTCGGTGCGGCTAGAGGCGGCATAATTGTGATGGCCATATTGGTTATCCTGCCGGGTGTGCTGCCCGTTGAGCAGGATTTCTGGTGGCGGGAGTCTATACTCATTCCTCAATTCTTACGTTTTGAAGATTGGGCGCGAGAGGCTGCAGCCGCAGTTTCTACTTTGATTAAACAGCTTTTTTAGAGGAAGCCTACGATGTGTGGCGTGGTTGGAATTGTCGGTAAAAGTGATGTGAATGTGCAGCTCTACGATGCATTAATTATGCTGCAACATCGTGGTCAGGATGCAGCAGGTATCATGACCTGCATGAATGGCCAGTTGCATCAGCGTAAGAATATTGGCCAGGTGAGCGATGTTTTTAAAAGTAGCCACATGAAAGAGTTGCGCGGCCCCATGGGTGTCGGGCATGTACGCTATCCCACTGCGGGTAGCTCTGGTCCCTCGCTGGCACAGCCTTTTTATGTTAATTCGCCCTACGGCATTTGCATGGCCCACAATGGCAACTTGACCAACTCCACTGAGTTGTCAGAGCACGTATTTAAATCTGATTTGCGCCACGTGAATACCGATTCCGATTCGGAAATCTTGCTCAATGTCTTCGCCCATGAATTACAACTGCAGGGTAAATTGCAGCCCGAGCCGGCCGATATTTTCGCCGCTGTGTCGCGAGTGCATCGTCGCTGCCATGGTGCTTATGCCGTGGTCGGCATGATCGCCAGCTACGGCCTGTTTGCCTTTCGTGACCCTTACGGCATTCGTCCATTAGTCTTTGGTAAACGTCGTACCGATACGGGTTACGAATATATGGTGGCCTCGGAAAGTGTCGCTCTCGACGTATTGGGTTTTGAGTTGGAGCGCGATGTTGCCCCCGGTGAGGCCATCTATATTGATAACGACGGCAATTTCTTTTCCCAGCAATGTGCTGAAAACCCCGAGCTTGCCCCCTGTATTTTTGAGCAGGTCTACTTTGCCCGCCCTGATTCGTTGATCGATAATATATCGGTGTATAAAGCACGCCTGCGCATGGGTGAAAAGCTTGCCGCGAAATTACTACGAGAAAGACCTGATCACGATATTGATGTCGTCATACCCGTGCCCGATACCAGCCGCGTGTCGGCACAGGCGATGGCCGAGGTGATGGGCATTAAGTTCCGCGAAGGTCTGATGAAAAATCGCTACATTGGCCGCACTTTTATTATGCCGGGGCAAAAACAGCGCAGGAAGTCCGTTCAGCAAAAACTCAATCCGGTTAAATTGGAGTTTCAGGGCAAGAATGTACTGCTGGTAGATGACTCCATTGTACGCGGCACGACCTCCGGTGAAATTATTCAAATGGCGCGGGACGCCGGTGCCAATAAGGTTTATATGGCTTCGGCGGCGCCCCCGGTGCGCTATCCCAATGTCTATGGCATTGATATGCCCACGGCCAGCGAGCTGATTGCCCACGGACGCAGTGTCGAAGAAGTGGCTGAACTGATCGGTGCAGACTGGTTGATTTATCAGGATATTGAAGACCTTATTGCCTGTGGTAAAGAGGGCAATCCCGATATTGAGCGTTTCGATTGCGCGGTATTTACCGGCGAATACGTCACCAATGACGTCGATGCGCAATACCTCGAGCAACTCGCTAGCAGTCGTAGCGAAAACGCTAAAAAGAAAAAAGAGGCCGGCTCTTCACCTGAGGTGATTGGTCTGCACAACTCATCGGCGGGAATACATTAAATGAATGAATTTACAGATGAGTGTTTAGACGACCCACTGGCAGGTGCCATGCTCGACACATTGGCCGTCAGGGCAGGGCAGCGACGCTCAATGGAAGGCGAGCACAGCGAGGCCATTTACACCACATCCAGCTACGTTTTTGCCAATGCAGCAGAAGCTGCAGCGCGCTTTAGCGGAGAGCAGCCCGGTAATGTTTACTCCCGTTACACCAACCCCACGGTACGCACTTTTGAAGATCGCATTGCGGCTCTTGAAGGTGCCGAGCAGGCAGTGGCGACATCATCGGGTATGGCGGCCATCCTCAGTACCTGTTTAGCTTTGCTGAAAAGTGGCGATCATATTGTTTGTTCGCGCAGCGTGTTTGGTACCACCACGGTACTGTTAAACAAGTTTCTCGGTAAGTTTGGTGTTGAGACCAGTGTTGTTCCCCTAACGGATATTGCCGCCTGGGAAGCCGCCATTCGCCCCGAAACAAAGTTACTGTTTCTTGAGACCCCCTCCAATCCACTCTGCGAAGTGGGTGATCTTACGGCCTTGTCAGCATTGGCAAAACGCCACGATGTGCTGCTGGTGGTCGACAATTGTTTTTGCACACCGGCCCTGCAGCGGCCATTAGAATTGGGTGCCGATATTGTTATTCACTCGGCGACCAAATACCTCGACGGCCAGGGCCGCTGCATGGGCGGCGTTGTTTTAGGGCGCAGTGAATTAATGGACGAAGTGCTGGGTTTTGTGCGCTCGGCCGGGCCGACCATGAGTCCCTTTAATGCCTGGGTTTTCCTTAAGGGACTCGAGACTTTACGCCTGCGAATGGAGGCCCACAGCGCCAGTGCCATGAAGCTGGCGCTGTGGCTTGATGAGCAGTCCGCTGTTGAGAAAGTGTTTTACACAGGCCTGGAAAATCACCCGGGCCATGAATTGGCCTCACAGCAACAAAGTGGCTTTGGCGGCGTCCTGTCTTTTCGCGTCGTTGGCGGCCGCGAGCAAGCCTGGCGAGTGATCGACAGCACCCGCATTCTGTCGTTAACGGCCAACCTCGGTGATGCCAAG
The DNA here is from genome assembly GCA_003646355.1 of Gammaproteobacteria bacterium. The sequence continues at coordinate 68 of QNFO01000252.1, read as the reverse complement.
ACGACCATCGTTCATCCGGCAACAACCACACACGGTCGGCTCAGCGCTGAAGATAAAGCGGCATCGGG
>QNFO01000251.1 GCA_003646355.1 Gammaproteobacteria bacterium | reverse complement strand
TTAAGTACTGTTTGAAAAATTAATATTCAAAACCCAACTGTATTTTGTGAACATAGATAAATATCATTGGAGGGTCGCCGTCCCCGGCGACCTAAAACTTAAGGGCCGGAGACAGCTAACTATATTTCGTATGAATTAGGACACCGGGGACGGTGTCCCTCCAGAATAATTAAATATTATTTCCGGCGGAAGAACGCTAATCCAAGCAACACAAGAAATCCAAATGCTGCAGGTTCGGGTACTATGCCGGTAATTTTCAGGTAGCTGCCATCTTCCACTATAACCGCCGAATCAGTTCCGGGACCGGTTACAACAAATTCAACCGCCAAGCCTGTTGTTAATCCGCTAATTTGGAATAACGTGTTGGTATCTCCGCTGGCAAGAGTCGCGCCAATATTTATTACATTAACAGTAATAGAATTAGCTGATGATGATGTACCAAACATTCCGATAACATTAAAGAGGTCGGCTATTACTGCGCCGCTTGCGTTTGTTCCAACTTCCCAGTCGTAAAAACTTCCTGGATCCATCAGAAGAGAACTGAAAGTCAATGTTCCTATACTGTTACCCGGAGCGACAGTAGAACCAGCTGGAAGTGTAAAACTCGAAATAGTACCTGTTCCGCTAATACCTGCAAAAGAAGAAATAGCAAGTTGGTTGCTTATAATAACATTTCCGTTAACAACAAGGTTTCCACCAACATCAAGTGTACCGCTTGTAAGCATAAGTTTTCCATCGTTAAGAGCAACATCTCCGGTTACAGTCAATGTACCGCCACCGGCGCTGTCAATGAGTTCTTTTTTATAAGGTCCGCTAAGATTTAATTTACTGACAGTCTGGTTATTGCCGTTAAGATCTAAAGCCGCGCCGGCTCCATCCGGTGATCCGCCTGTCCAAAATGCGCTCATATAAAGTTCTGTAGCGGGCAATCTTTGGTCACCGCCGGAAAGTTTTAGAATACTTCTCGCGCCCATATCTGCTCTTATAGCTGTATTTCCGGCGTAAGTGTTGTTCGCTCCTGAAACATTAAAAGTCCATACGTGATCTTCAGCAGCGCCTGCACCGTAAAGGTCAAGTCCGCCGGGACCGTCAATTACTCCGTTCAGGTCATATAGATTGTCGGCACCCGCACCAAAACCACCGATACGTGAAACTGCTGTACCGAGAGTAATATTAGTATTGAACTGGAGGTAAGCGTTATTCCACCAAATCAGAATTGCGCCGAAGTTAGCGAACTCAGCCTGACCTTGTCCGTATCCTGAAATTGTCATTGGGACATCGTTAGTTAAAGTACCCAGGTTAGTCATATATAAACGTCCGCCATTATCAATAGTAATCGGGCTTCCATCCTTATAATGCGACATTCCTGCTCCGTTAAAATTAATCTGTCCGCCGTTCCTGGCAACTATTGAAGGAGAATTGATGACCATAGGAACAGCAATTCCATTTTGGAGAATTCCGCCGTTTTTGATAAGAATTCCATCGGTAACATCTATAGTTGCAGGTGGGAGTTCAGCCGGATCGACTTCTGATGCGATAACAACACCACCTTTATCAATCGTCAAAGATCTTGAATCAATACCATTTGCTTTTCTTGACCTGTACTGCGAATTAACAACATTAAGATCAGCGTTTGGAAGTCCATCCATTGTATTAAGAATAATATCAAAGATATCGTAAAAATTTATAGTTCCGCTGATGGACTTAGGATCAGCACCAATCATTAATACACTGGCTGCTCCATCGCCTTGTGCTGTGAAACCGTCTGTTCCTTCAACACCTGCCTGTAAGTCAAGTCTGGCGCTGCCAAGATTAATCATCGGACTTGCGCCTCCGGCATCAAGAACAAAGTTTGTTGATGATTCAAAACCGGCTGTTGATCTGCCGGGCAACTGAATTCTGGTAGTGCCAAGATTAATTCCGCCAATAGTTATATTATCGTCGGCGGCATGACTTGCAGTGATTTTTGCGGCGACATAAGCATTTGTAAAATAAATGTTAGCGTTGGGTTGCGGAACGCTTCCGCCTGACCACATAGCGCCATTTGTCCATGCTCCATTGCCGTCAAAAACCCAAGTGCTGCCTGGAACTTCTTCATTGCTGAAAGCGTACCAGCAATAAACACCGCCTATGTTGGTTATGGCCGGAACAGCTGCAATCGAAAATTTGCCGTTTGCGGGAGCTGTATAACGATAACTTGTAATCTGGCCATTGTCCGCACCGAATTCACTTTGATCTATCATCGTAATTGTGCCGCCATCACTTGTAGCAAAATAGTTTGAACGATTGTTAAGGGCACTCCAGACAAGTCCGATACCGTAAAGATTAATTATATAATCCTGGCCGGGGTTAAGACCTGAAAGTGTAAGTTCGCCGGATGTGTAACCGCCTGCATCAATAAGACAGTCGGTAACTAAACCTGTGCCAGCACCTGTAACATTTGGAGTTTCACCGACAAGACTGATATCATACGCTCCAAGACCTGCACTTGCATTATTATATTCCCAGTTAACACCGCTTTGCGGAAAAGTTGTTCCTGAACCTATGAAATCTACGCTGTTAACTGTAGTTGTAGCAACTGTACTTGCAAGATTAATTGCGTGTGTATAAATTTTGGTGCTGGAAATTCCTGAGTCAGCATCATCATTCCATGCTTTTGATAAAACTTTTGATCCAGCTGCTCTAACAGATAAATTGTCAACATTACAATTGCCTGTAGCATCCCAATTACGGAAAGTTACATAATTATTATTAAAACCTCCAGCGTATCTATATATATAGTTTGCCGTAGCATAATCCATTGCGAGAGGAACATTATTTACAAAAATAGCAACCCGGGAATCGCCGGAAGCCGGAATACCATCCTGCCCCATTACTATTCTTACTTTGTATTGAGTATTGGTGTTAAGTTCCGGACAGGCAAAACTGCCAACTTGATCAGCATGATCTTTGATTTCATAAGTGTTAACTGCTGTTAACGCAAGTCCCATTCCGGGACCAGCACTTGGATGCCATTCACCGGCAGTTGATCTTGCAAACGATACACCCATCCACTCAGTTCCAAATCGCATCATATCGAATTCAATAACACAGTTGCCGTCTCCGATGAGATCCACTAATGGAGAGAAACCGCCCGGATGTATATTACATTGTCCCGCGTTGTCGCCCGCGTTAGTAACAAGAGCATGGTGTGTAGGATCCCAAACTATATCTGAATGATATGTGACGGGAGTTAAAGTACCGGATTGGCGAATGCCGTTGTTGTACTCATAATTGACTTCTCCACCTCCATTAGTAATGGTGAAATTGTCCGAAAAAAAAGTTTCCGCATTAGCAGTAATAGTAAGAGAGATAACTGCGAGTAGGGTTAGGATTGATTTTGTTAGTTTTTTCACTTGGCCTCCCGTTGGTTATTATTTAGTTATTAGCTGGTTGTTAGTTGTTCCTTAGTTAGTAGCTTTTAATGTTTGAACGTAT
>QNFO01000250.1 GCA_003646355.1 Gammaproteobacteria bacterium | reverse complement strand
CTCGGATGTGGGTCTGGTCGAGCAAATTGGCCACTACTTAATAGATGCTGGCGGCAAACGCCTGCGCCCCCTGCTGGTCTTACTTGTCGCTCAAGCTTGTGCTTATAAAGGCAAGGGGCACATTAATCTCGCCGTTATTATCGAATTCATCCACAGCGCCACCCTGCTGCACGACGATGTGGTCGACACCTCTGAAATGCGCCGTGGCCGCTTTACCGCCAATGCACAATGGGGCAATCCCTCAAGTGTACTGGTCGGCGACTTCCTTTATTCCCGCGCCTTTCAAATGCTGGTGGGCCTGGGCAGTATGGAAATCATGGGTATTCTCGCGGATACCACTAATATTATTTCTGAGGGCGAGGTTCAGCAACTGATCAACGCCAAAGACCCCGATGTTACCGAGCAAGCCTATCTTGAGGTGATTCGCGGTAAAACGGCACAACTCTTTGAAGGCGCCGCCTCCGCAGCAGCCGTGCTCGCAGACGCCAAGCCCGATCAACAAAGGGCAATGAAAGACTACGGCTATCATATAGGCATGGCCTTTCAACTGGTCGACGATGCGCTCGATTACCGCGGCGACGCGCAGAAGCTCGGCAAAAATGTCGGCGATGATCTGGCCGAAGGGAAGGCGACCCTGCCTTTAATACACGCCATGAAAAAGGGCAGCGACGCCGATGCCGAATTTGTACGCCAGGCAATACGCGAAGGTAGCACCGAGCATCTGGAAAGCATTATCCGCATCATTAACGATACCGGCGGCATCGAGTACACCCTTGAAACCGCCCGCGACTATGCCGACAAAGCGAAAGACTGCCTCACAGAACTCGCTGATTCACCCTACAAGCAAGCCCTGGTACAACTGGCCGATTTTGCTGTTAGTAGAAACCATTAAGGCCGACACCCTCGACCGGCTAGCCTGCCGTCAATTCTGTAAAATGTCATCAGTCTGTCGCACTAGCCTGACAGGCTTCGCTTAACTTTAAAGGATAAAACGCCCGTCACAAGTAAGCGTGCCCACGGCCATCTGGCCTCAGCACCACTTCCACCAGCGGCGCACTTCACTTAGGATGGCGAAAAAGGATTTCACCATGACAAGTTACCCCCTATGAGCGACGCAGCACTGATCGACAAAAGTCCCGCCTGGCAGGCCTTGCTCAAACACCAGAAAACACTATCCAGCACAACACTGGAAAAGCTATTCGCGCAAAACCCACAACGTGGCCAGCAGCTTAAAGCTACCGCCGCCGGACTGTACTTTGACTACTCCAAAAATTTACTGACTGACGAGACCCTGGGCCTGCTAAACGAGCTGGCCAATAGCGCCCAGCTAGCGGCCGCCATCGAAGAATTATTTAACGGTGCCGACGTCAATAACACCGAGCGCCGCCCTGCCCTCCATACCGCTTTGCGCAATCCCGAACCCGGCAAGGGTGAACAGGCCCAACGGCGCAGCACAATGAACGCCTTCGCCGACAAGCTGCGCCAGGGTGATGAGCGCGGTGCAAAGAGGCAGGCCTTTCGCGATGTCATCAACCTTGGTATCGGCGGCTCAGATCTCGGCCCGCGCATGATCGTCGCGGCTTTTCCCGAACTACAGGCCGAAGGCTTGCGCAGCCACTTCGCCGCCAATGTCGACAGCGATGTACTAAAAGCCATACTCAGCCAATGCCAACCTGAAACCACCCTGTTTCTGATTTCGTCGAAAAGCTTCTCTACTCTGGAAACCCTGAGTAATGCCGGACTGGCACGACAATGGTTGAGTGATGCCGGCTTCGACGACGCACAAATCGCCTGTAATTTTGCCGCGATGACCAGTCAAATTGAAAAAGCCAAAGACTGGGGCATTAAGCCAGAGCGTATTTTCCCCCTCGACGAAGGTGTCGGCGGCCGTTTCAGCCTGTGGTCGAGCATCGGCCTGCCTATCGCCATCGCCCTGGGCTCCGAAGCATTCAGCCAATTGCTCGACGGCGCCAGCGCCATGGACAAACACTTTCGCAACGCCGCCTTCAGCGACAACCTGCCGGTACTGCACGGCTTGCTGTCAATCTGGTCGATCAACTTCAATCATCACCACAGCCGCGCCGTACTGCCCTATATCCACCGCCTCGGTGAGCTGCCCAATTATTTGCAACAACTGACCATGGAAAGCCTCGGCAAGCGCGTCACGAAAACGGGACAGCTCTGCACCTACGCCACCGGCCCGGTCATTTGGGGCAGCGAGGGCACCAATGGCCAGCACTCCTGCCACCAGCTTTTATTGCAGGGTATCGGCGCAGTGCCGGTCGACTTTGTCGCCACCACCAAGGCCCACTGCGAACCTCTACAACACCAATATTTACTCGCCAACTGTCTGGCGCAAAGCCGCGCTTTAATGCTTGGAAAAACTTACCAGCAGGCACTCGTTGAAACACGCGCCTCGGGGCTGAATGAAGACGAAGCAGCCAAGCTCGCCACACACAAAGCCATACCCGGTAACAGGGGCAGCAACACCTTATTACTCGAAGAATTTAATCCACAAACCCTCGGCGCTCTACTGGCCTTCTACGAACACAGTGTCTATGTACAGAGTGTTATTTGGCAGATCAACGCCTTCGACCAGTGGGCCGTAGAACTCGGCAAAACCATGAGCACAGCAGTCTTTGAAGCCCTAACCCAGCCCACTAGCGATATTGAACTCGATAGCTCCAGCCAGGCCCTGATCGATCATCTTCGCGCACCCATCTCATAGCCACCCCTGCCAAGGCTTAAGCAATAACCCCGTAAATTTACGAACTATTTTTTTTTGCCCAATTAATGTAAGGTGCTTCACCTTTTATTAATCGGCACCTGTTTGGTGCGCGAGCGACCCATAGTGAGGCACATATTGTGATAGTAGGCATACCCCGGGAAATGAAACCCCGAGAAGACAGGGTGGCTATGACCCCCGCCAATATTCAGTCCTGGTCAACAAAAGGCGTTGAATTCATTGTTGAATCCAACGCTGGTGAGGCCGCAGGTTTTTCCGATGAGCTCTATAAAGATGCCGGTGCGACTATCAGTACCAGCCGGTCTGATATTTTCGCCAAAGCTGACATCATCGCTCAGGTGCAATCCTTCGGCGCCAACGAAATTAACGGCGACGACGATCTGGCTTACCTCAAACCCGGACAGTTGATCGCTGGCATGATGGACCCACTGGGTTCACCCGCTACCGCCGAGCAACTCGCCAAAACGGGCGTCACCGCTATTGCCATGGAGCTGGTGCCCCGCATCAGCCGTGCGCAGAGCATGGATGTGCTCTCGTCAATGGCAACGCTGGCCGGCTATAAAGCCGTGCTACTAGGTGCAGGCTTATCGCCGCGCATTATGCCCATGCTGATGACAGCTGCCGGCACATTGAATCCTATGCGCACCTTTATTATGGGTGTCGGTGTTGCCGGTCTACAGGCCTGTGCGACAGCCAAACGTCTTGGCGGTGTGGTTGAAGCCTACGATGTT
>QNFO01000249.1 GCA_003646355.1 Gammaproteobacteria bacterium | reverse complement strand
TTGATTGGTGAAGAGGGCAAGGGCTTTCGCTACATCCTGCACAGCTTAAATCCCGAGCGTATGTTGCTGGCTGCCGAGTCGGTCGGTATGGGCCGCAGTGCACTGGAACGCGCCACCCAATACGCTAAAGATCGCGAAGTCTTTGGTCGTCCCATTGGTATGAATCAGTCGGTGCAGCATCCACTGGCAGAAAACTGGGTGGAGCTTGAAGCGGCCTATCTGCTGATTATGTCTGCAGCGTCGCGCTACGATAGTGGACTTGATTGTGGTGCTCAGGCCAATGGCTCTAAGTACTTTGCTGCTGAAGCGGGCTTCAAGGCTTGCCAGCAGGCAGTGATGACCCACGGCGGTATGGGCTATGCCAAGGAATATCATGTTGAACGCTTAATGCGTGAAGCGATGTTGCCGCGTCTGGCACCGGTTAGTCAGAATATGATTCTTAACTTTATTTCGACTAACGTACTGGGTCTGCCTCGCTCCTACTAATGTAGTGTTGGTAAGCGCAGTAGCGTGATAGAAAAGGGCTGCCTCGTGCGGCCTTTTTTTATTTTGTTGATGTTTGTTGCGCACAAGCCGCCAACGTTTGCTATTTGGCTTGGCTTACCCTAAGATTCGCGCCCCTGATCCCGGCTTATTGTCGGGATTCTCCTTGTCACACCGCTAAAAGTGGGTGGCTTTAACCCGTAAGGAGGCATAATGCGCCATTACGAAATTATTTTTATAGTACACCCTGATCAAAGTGAGCAGGTTCCCAGCATGGTGGAACGCTACACTTCTATCGTGACTGCAAACGGCGGAGCGATCCACCGTCTGGAAGATTGGGGGCGTCGTCATCTCGCTTACCCTATCCAGAAAATCCACAAAGCCCACTATGTTCTGATGAACGTTGAGTGCGGTCAGGAAGAGCTCGACGAGCTGACTTCCACCTTCCGTTACAACGACGCGATACTGCGTAATTTGGTGGTTAGCCGCGATAGCGCGATCACTGAAGAAACCGACATCATGAAAGCTGAAGCTTCCGAGAAGGCCGAAAAAGAAGGCCGTGCTCGTCGTGAAGCCGAGCGTAATGCTCGCGAAGAAGCCAAAAAGAAAGCCGAAGCTGAAGCTGCTGCTCAAGAGCCTGCCGTTGAAGAAACAGAAGCTGCCCCTGAAACCCCAACTGCCGAAGCGGAGGAATAAGCCATGGCACGTTTTAATCGTCGTCGCAAATTTTGCCGTTTTACTGCCGAAGGTGTTACCGAGATTGACTATAAAGATCTCGATACCCTGAAAGCCAATGTTTCCGAAACCGGAAAAATTGTGCCTAGCAGAATTACCGGCACCAAAGCCAAGTACCAGCGCCAGTTGGCGACAGCTATCAAGAGAGCCCGCTTTCTTGCCCTGCTGCCCTACACTGACGGCCACAAATAAACTAGCGAAATAGATACCGCCTCTACCAATGCGCGCTCTGGCTGAGTTCATTATGGCTGGTCGCCTTAAGGCGGCACTGGTTGCACTGCTGGGTAATTTTTTGCCCCTGGTGAGTCCAGCTGCCGTTGGTTTGGTGGTGTTACGGCAAGGCCTCACTGAGGGTTGTCTGGTGTTGCTTTGGGCAATATTGCCCCTGGCGATATTGGTCAGCTCAGAAAATATGAATGGCGCTATGGTTTGGGCCTCAATATTTTCGGTGCTGGTGGTGTTGGTCGGTGCGAGTGCTTTAAAGCAGACCGGTGCCTGGACAAGTGCACTAAAAGTGATGCTGGGTGTGAGTGTGATAAGCGGGCTAGCGATGAAGTTATTGCTAGCGGCTGAGGTGAGCGCCATGCGCGACGCCTTAAATGAAATGCTCCGCCAGTTACAACAGCAGAACAACGCGCTTGTTTTTGAACCCAGTGATTTATTTGTCGCGGGTTTGTTAGCCTGGGTCATTGCCTTAACGGCAGTAGCCGCACTTTTACTGGCACGCTGGTGGCAGTCATTGTTGTATAACCCCGGTGGTTTTAGCACAGAGTTTCACGCTCTGCGCTTTGACAGGCTAAGTGCCTCACTGTTGTTTGCGGCGCTGATGGGCTGCTACTTGCTGGGACAGGAGTATGTGACCTGGGGCAACTTGCTCGGCTTGCCACTGTTGTTGAGTGGCATTGCTTTAGTGCATCACGCTGTGGCTTATGCGCAGCTGGGCACACGCTGGATAGTGGTTTTTTATATGGGACTGGTTTTATTACTGGGCCCTTTGAGTTCGGTGCTGATCGGGTTGGGATTTCTCGACAGCGTGATGGATTTTCGTTCGCGACTGGCAGCACGCCGGTCGTCTTGAACAGCATGATTTAAGAGGTGAGTGATGGACGTAATACTATTAGAGAAAGTGGGTAAATTAGGCACTATCGGTGACAAGGTTGCTGTAAAAGCAGGTTTTGGCCGTAATTTCTTAATCCCCCACGGTAAAGCAGTTTTCGCAACTGACGCGAACCTGGCCGATTTCGAACAGCGCCGCGCCGAGTTAGAAGCCGCCGCTGCCGATAAATTGGGCAAGGCTGAAGCACGTGAAAAAGCACTCGCTGGCTTGGCCAGTGTCACTATCGGCGCTGTTGCCGGTGAAGAGGGCAAGTTGTTCGGCTCCATAAGTGCCCGTGATGTCGCCGAAGCCGTGACTGCTGCTGGTGTTGAATTGGCTAAAAGTGAAGTAAAAATGCCCGAAGGCGCACTGCGCGAACTCGGCGAGTTTACCGTCACTATTCAGTTGCACAGTGATTTATCAACGTCCATTCAGGTTGTTGTTGCAGAAGAAGAGTAAATCTTACTCTGTACTACAGGTCGCCAGGTTTCGCCTGTCGGCTTGTAGTGAGTGACCTTTTGTTGGCACAATTGCTGGCCAACTGTTAAATGGCCAGGTGCGCAAATTTTTCTGCTATGAATATTCTCGTGCAAAGCCGAGTCAACTATCGAGTGGCTCGTTGTCTGGTTGTTATCCTCACTATTCCCGTGACCGTTCTGTCATCAAGGGTTTGCTCCCTCGGCCGCTCCCTGTGGTTTAAAGCATGACTGAACTCGCCACCGCCAATAAACAAATACCGGAATTACCCCACTCCATAGAAGCGGAGCAGGCGGTACTCGGCGCCCTGATGCTGGCCAATGATGCCTTCGACAGTGTTGCCTCGCTGATCACGGAAGAGGATTTCTACGGTCAAGATCATCGTCTAATCTTCGAAACCATGAAAGAGCTGGCCGATAAAGATCAGCCGCTCGACCCGATTACTCTCTCCGAAGCACTGAAATCCCTGCACCTCCTCGAAGAAGCGGGGGGCGATAGCTACCTTGTTAATATCGCCCGCAACACGCCCAGCTCAGAAAATATTCGCGCCTACGCACAGATTATTCTTGAGCGTTCCATTGTCCGCAAACTGATACTTGCCGCCAGCGAAATCGCACAAAAAGGCTATAACCCGCTAGGTTGGGACAGCAGCAAGTTACTGGCCGAAGCCGAGCGGCGTCTGCTGGAGGTTG
>QNFO01000248.1 GCA_003646355.1 Gammaproteobacteria bacterium | reverse complement strand
TGTCGTCACGTGTGGTGACTTTAAACTCGGCATTCTGCAAGGCGGTTACCGCTGCAACACTCTCGGCTTCACCTGTCGGGCGATACGCTTTGCCATTGTGACTGCGCACTTCAAAGCGCACCGTCTCCTCGGTTTTCTTTTCCAAGTCGGTGTGTAGAGTCCAGTACTCCTCCGGCACAAAGGCCTGAATTTCTCGCTCGCGCTCCACCACCAGCTTCACGGCAACAGACTGCACTCGTCCGGCTGAAAGGCCACGGGCAACCTTGGCCCAGAGCAGTGGCGACACCATAAAGCCTACTACCCGGTCGAGAAAGCGTCGCGCTTGCTGAGCGTTAACCTGATTAGTATCGAGCTTACCCGGCTTGGCAAAGGCTTCCTGAATGGCCTTTTTGGTGATCTCGTTAAAGACTACGCGTTTGTAACGGCTGTCATCACCACCAATCGTTTGCTGCAGGTGCCAGGCAATCGCCTCCCCCTCGCGGTCCAAATCCGTCGCCAGATAGATGGTGTCGGCATTCTTCGCCAGCTTGACCAGCTCACTGACGACTTTTTCCTTGCCCGGCAGTATCTGGTAATCGGCTGCCCAGTCATTATCGGGGTTAATCCCCATGCGGGTAATAAGCTGCTTTTTCGCCTTCTTTTGCTTGTGAATCACTTTTTTAGCCGGCGACAACTTGCGGGTAATAGCCGCTTGTCGGGCCCGCTCTTTGGGGTCGGCAGGTTTGCGATTAGAGGCCCCCGTGGGCAAATCACGCACGTGGCCAACACTGGATTTAACGATAAAATCGTTACCCAGATATTTATTAATGGTTTTCGCTTTTGCTGGTGATTCAACAATAACCAGTGATTTACCCATGCAAACCTACAATATCATTTGGTTGAAGAAGCCCGTTAGGGCTGACAAGGAGCGATATATAAGGCCTGAACCCTCATCGGTCAAGGGATTTTCCAAATTTTTTTGTCGAGGGTCTCAGTTATAAAATAATCTATCAGTCCCCAGGTAGGCATGGAGAGGAACGCTTCAAGCCTTCTATAAAGGGCTTATTCTGTTTTTATATTTCTCGAGATGATGCGTAGGCCGTCGGCTATCTTATCGATTTCGTCGACCTTGCCTTTTTCCGGCCAGTAGGCCCCTAGACCAAAACTATTACTACAAACGGCATTAACACTCTTCGGCATTTTGTCCAGGGCCCGCCGGATAGCGCTGTGACAATCCTTCGGCGCTTCCTGCTGAAACCAGCACCAGCCTTCCCACGGTGACAACTTGCCCCGCTGCCCCTGCACTAGCAGCCAGTGACGCTGGTCGTCGTGGCGAATATTCTGCGCCGTCCAGGGCAGCAAGTAGCGCACCGCCGTCGGGCTGCTGCCCTTTTGGTCGGTCACCGCATCGGCGACGATTTCAACATGCAGGCCCCGCTCATTGGCGTAGCGGCGCAAAATCACCAGATGCTTTTGCCGGGTTGAAGGCCGAAACGAGGTCAAAACAGAGATCATCACCAACACGGCGACGGCAACAACTAAATAACTCACAACGGTTCAACTCTGGGTGGCGATAGGTTTACACTATAGCGCGAATCACGGAGCAACTTTATCTATGTCTTACTACAACCACATTCTTGTCGGCCTCGATTTATCACCTGAATCACAACTGGTTATCGATCGCGTCAAAGAGCTATTCAGCGACAAAGATGTTCGCATCAGCCTCCTGCATGTGCAGGAACCTCTGTCCTTTGCCTACGGCGGCGATATACCGATGGATCTCAGTGAAGTGCAGGCCCAAATGGAAGAGCAGGCACATACTCGCTTGCAGAGTTTTTGCCAGCAACTGGGTTTATCGACAGATCATGCCCATGTATTAATCGGTCAGCCAGCGCAGGAAATGCACCACTTCGCCAAAGAAAATGATGTCGACCTCACCGTCGTCGGCAGCCACGGTCGTCACGGTCTGGCACTGGTGTTTGGCTCGACAGCCAACGGTGTATTACACGGTTCAGTTTGTGATGTACTTGCAGTAAGAATAAAAAAACAAAAATAGACACTTTTCTACCGGGTGGGGGTCACATGGTTGCCCATTGATACTTCACGGACGGAGTTATTTCCCCAAATATGAATCTTTTTGTTATTACTCGCAAATGCGCTTTACGGACGCTGTCTCTGCGGGGCTGCCAGCGCGTCCTCTTACTGCTACTACTGACAGTCTTCACCAGTCCATTTTTTGCCAGTACCCCAGTACGCGCCGAGCTCACGATTACTGTTAGCAGTGATCGTAACGACAAGCTGTCCACCACGACCACTTCTGTAATAAGCCCTGCTATAACAGTCCCCGATAAGCTTCTTGAAAAACAGCGTCAACTTTATAAGAAAGTAAACCGGGACTTACAAGATGGTTCTACGGCAAGTTTTACCGCACACCACGATACGCTCAAATCCTATCCACTCTACCCCTACCTACAATACAGCCGCATCAGTCAAAATATTAGACTGAGCAGTGAAGACTCTGTGGCCTACTTCCTCAATAGCTTTAGTGATGTCCCGGCTGCCAGAATACTGAGAAAGCGCTGGCTAAAGCTGCTCTATCGAAGACAGCGCTGGCAACTATTTACGTCTTATTACGACCCAGCCACCGCCTCAACCTCCCAGCAATGCCAGTACCAGTACGCCCGCTACAAACTTGGCCAGAAAGAGGCCGCTCTGCGCGATGCCCTGTCCTTGTGGACGGTCGGCAAATCACAGCCTAAAGCCTGTGATCTTCTGTTTAAACGGCTAACGGACGAGGGCAAAATCACTGAAGCGATTGCCTGGCAACGTTATACCCTCGCCATACTCAATCATAAATTCCAGCTGGCGCGCTATATCGAACGCTTTTTTACGAGTTCGAAGTATCGAAACAAAGCGGCCTTTTATCGGGCTGTTGACCGCAAGCCCGCCCGGGTTGGTGACTACGGAGAGCTCGGTGAAGACTCTGCGGATAACCGGGCACTTATTGAGCACGGTATCTCTCACCTCGCCCGACAACGTGCCACCGAAGCCATGAAACACTGGGCACGCTATCGCCAAAGCCATAGCTTCGACGAGGCGGCCCAAAGACGAATGCTGCCCCACATGGTCAAGGGCCTGCACAAACAGAAATACGACGCTGCCGCCCTGGGTTATCTCAATGACAATATCGCACTAGCCGACAGCAAACTGCTGGAATGGCAGCTACGCATTCTGCTACGTGCCAACGATTGGGTCGTACTCAAACAATGGATTAATGATTTGCCCGCGACAGTTCTCTGAAGGTGGTTTTGGCCTGGTCGATCACCGCCATGTCACTACTGGTCATTAACTGTGCGCGGGCCTGCCAGTAGCGCCAGCGCTGTTCGTCACGAATTGGCGCGGGCAAATCATCAATCCATTGTTTGAGTACGACCCAGTCGTCGGCACGCAGCAGAATGCGTAGCTGCCATTCCAGCAGTTTGCTGTCGGCTAGTGCGATATTGTCATTGAGATAACCCAGGGCGGCAGCGTCGTATTT
>QNFO01000247.1 GCA_003646355.1 Gammaproteobacteria bacterium | reverse complement strand
TTAATGCCATCGGCGGCATCGTCAAAGCCTGCCCAGGCGAGGAAGCGGTTATACACCGGGGTTGCGTAGTAGGGCGCGAAGGCGGTGCGAAATAAATCGCGGGCCACGGCTTTGTCGTCGGTGACCAGCACCATGGCGCGATTGACGATTTCGACAGACTGCCAGTCTTTACCGGCTTTTTCGGCACCGACTTTAACGTGCGCTATCATTTTAGCGAGGGCGCGCTGGGGCCAGAGGTTAAAGATCACACCATCGCCAATTTCCGCTGCCATTTCTATCATCTTCGGGCGCAGGGCGGCGAGATAGATGGGCGGTGGTTGGTCAATGGGGTCTTGCCGATAGCCCTTACTGTAAAGGCCGTCGAGATCAAAGTTGGATTTTTCACCGGCCAGCATGGAGCGCACCATAATCGCTGTGTTCTTAACGCGGGTCACGGGTTTTTCCAGAGGGATGCCGTGCCAGTTGTTCATCATAGTTTGGCTCGATGCACCCAGGCCCATCACAAAGCGTCCGGGCAATACCTGGCCCAGGGCATTGGCAGTGGCGGCCAGCACCACGGGGGTGCGGGTGAAAACGGGGGTCACGGCAACACCGATGCGAATGGTTTTTGTGTGGGCGGCCAGTGCGGCGGCGGTGGTCAGTGAGTCGGGGGCGCCGCCGTCGGCAAACCAGGCGTCGTTATAGCCCTCGGCTTCGGCCCATTTAACGCGGGCGATGGTTTCGCTGATTAAGGGGCTGGCGGGCAGGGTGACGGCAATGCGTTTGGGCAAAGTGTTTGTCTTCGGTGGCATGAGTACTCTCTTGGCTAATCAATAAAGCGCAGTTTCCCATTTTGCGGCAAGCATGTTCAAGCTGTATGCTGGGGGTCAAATAATTATAGGGGGATGAGCATGAGTTCGACCACAGAATTAACGGCGGTACGTGCGGGTCACGAGTTTGATGAAGCGGCACTGCTGACATTTCTTGAGCAAAATATTGAGGGTTTTAAAGGCCCATTAAAAATTCAGCAATTTGATGGCGGCCAGAGCAACCCTACTTTTAAGTTGTTTTGTGGTTCGGGTGTCTATGTGATGCGCAAACAACCGCCGGGCGAGTTGTTGCCCTCGGCCCACCAGGTTGATCGCGAATATCGCATTATGAAAGCACTGTGGAGCACCGACGTGCCGGTGCCGAAAATGCACTGCCTGTGTGATGACGCCAGTGTTATTGGCACCAAGTTTTATGTCATGGCAATGGTCGAAGGGCGAATCTATTCCGAGATTTTACTACCCGATGTCAGCCCGGCTGATCGACGTGAAATGTACCTCGATATGATGCGGGTACTCGCCGCAGTGCATGCGGTGGACTATAAAGCGGTTGGCCTTGAAACTTATGGTCGCCCCGGCAATTATTACGAACGCCAATATTCGCGCTGGAGTAAGCAATATAAAGCCGCGGAGATCGACAAGTTGGAGAGCATGGACAAGCTCCTCGAATGGATTCCCAAACACCTGCCCGAGTCGAGCGAAACGACCATTGCCCACGGGGACTTCCGCCTCGCGAATATGGTTTTTCATCCCACGGAGCCGCGTATCGTTGCAGTGCTCGACTGGGAGCTGTCGACCCTCGGTCACCCGCTGGCCGATCTGGGCTACAGCTGCATGGAGTTTTATGCAGACTTTTATGGCGAGGTGCGTTTGCGTGGGCCGGAGCGGGAAAGCCTGGGTATCCCCAGTCAGGAAGAAATGGTCGCTGAATATTGCAAAAGTTCGGGGCGGGATAAAATTGATAACTGGACCTTTTATGTGGCCTATAACTTATTCCGTTCCGCCGCCATTGTGCAGGGCGTTTACAAACGCGGGCTGGATGGCAATGCCAGTTCGGAGTCGGCCCTGACCTACGGCGATGAGTGTCGAAACCGCGCAGATAGAGCCTGGGAGATGGTTGAAGAAATGGAGGCTTAAATAGATCTTAGGTTGAAATTCAAGATAATAAAAAGGGGCTACTTAGCCCCTTTTTATTTGTGCTGGTTTTATAAAAGCTGAATTTATAAAATAATATCAGCCATCAACTCCAGTCCTTCTCGAGTGGTTTCACCACCGAGCAGCATAGTCGATACATGGCCTTTTTTACCGGCCTCAATCCAGCGCTGAGAGCGCTCGCGAATACGCTCTGCCGGGCCGACTAAATGCGCAGCATCGACCAGCTCATCGGGCACAGCGGCGGCGGCCCCTGCTTTTTTGCCATCGAGGTAGAGCTCCCGAACTTTAACGGCGGCGTCTTCAAAACCGAGGCGCTTGGCGTAGTCGTTATAAAAGTTTTTAGCGCGTGCGCCCATGCCACCGATATACAGCGCCATATTGTCTTTTAAGGGTTTCATGCACTCTTCAATATCGTCGCCGATAATGACGCGCACGAAGGGGGCAATCTCGAAATTGTCGAGGCTTTTATTACCGGCATCGGCAAAACCTTTTTCGATGGGTTCGGCGAAAACGTGGTATTGCTCGGGGTCCATCCACACCGGGAAGAAGCCATCGGCATGGCTGGCAGCAGCGCGAACCCCGGCGGGGGTGATGGTGGCTGCAAAAATAGGGATTTCAGATTTACAGTGCAAAATGCTCTTTAAGGGCTTGCCCATGCCAGTCGCGCCTTCACCCGTGTAGGGCAGTTGATATTGCTTGCCTTCGAAGGTGACCGGCCCTTCGCGCTCGAAGATTTTTTTCATAATGGCAATATATTCTTTCAGACGCGTCACGGGCTTGCCGTAGGGCACGCCGTGCCAGCCCTCAACTACCTGTGGGCCGGAGGCACCGAGGCCGACAATAAAGCGGTTACCGGAGAGTTGGCTGAGAGACATTGCCGTCATTGCCGCCATTGCTGGGCTGCGTGCGGGCATTTGCATAATCGCCGTGCCGACTTTGATTTTGCTGGTGTTGGCGAGTATCCAGGTGGCTGTGGTCACCGCATCAGAGCCATAGGCCTCGGCAGTCCACACCGAGTCGTAGCCAAGTTCTTCTGCCAGGCCGATGGTGTCGAGGGGTATTTTTACTGAGTTACCGGAGTAGCCGGTCATTAAGCCGAGTTTCATAATCCTTGTCCTGATGCTGTGAGTTTTACACTGCGCTAGTGGCGTGATTTTGCTACGAGTCGAAAGCCTAACGATAGCAAACTGCAGTGGTTGGAGCTAGAAATGACTACTGTGCGTTTAGTGAATGTTTGGACGCGGCATATCAATTTGCAGTGCGTAATAACCACTTTGCCAGCAAGGTCTTTACTTCAGCGGAAGCCTGGTGTATACCCCTTCAATTCGCATGGGTATGCCCTGGTTTAAAGAGAGGGGGTATTTACCTACGGATCGTCAGCAATAGGATGCGGCGGCTTAAGGAGAAGGCAGTTTCATTTTCAGGATGAACAGGAGCAGGGAGTGCAACATAAATACAAAAAAAACAGAGGTTTCCCCCATGGCCATATTCTCCAAAAATAACAAAGATAAAGACCAGACTGTGCCATCCACCGTTACTGAACTAACACCAGCAAATACATC
>QNFO01000246.1 GCA_003646355.1 Gammaproteobacteria bacterium | reverse complement strand
CGACAACGGACTCGTTTTCCTGCAATTGGACTATCGCCTCGAAGACGACTCCATGAAGGGCGCCAGGCTCCGGCAAAAGGGCAAGGATTCAAAAATCACCCTTGCCTATGTAGAAGCGACGTCTTCGTCGCTTCCGCCGCCGCACATCAAAGCGACGAAGACGTCGCTTCTACGACGCACCATCAAGGGCAACGGCGAGTTCACGGTCACGGGGCCAGCCATTATCCGCAAGCTTGCGGTAAATCACACCTGCGCAGGTGTGCGGATGAATATTTTCTTCGACGACGAGCCAGCGCCCTCCGTCGAAGTTGATCTCGCCGACTTTTTCGGCCCCTTCAAAGGATCGGCATTCGGGGACAACGCCTGCTATCTTCCGATGCCTTTTGCCAAGAAGATGAAGGTGGTGGTTTCCGGCGCAAAGGACGATGCCGTATGGAACTTTGATGTCGAGGCCGAGCCCTTCCAGGCATTGGAAAAAGACTGGGGCTATTTCCACGCCCGCAGCGACCATCTTTTCGGGGCCAGCGGCTACGACCAGTTCCAGATCCTCAACACCACCGGTCGCGGCAAGTGGCTCGGCATGTCCCTCTACAACACCCAGCACGACCATGGCGGCGGCGACTTTGCCATCATCGACGGCGGAACCGCCAATCCCTCGTTCCTGCACGGCATCAACGGCGAGGACTATTTTTCCTTTGCCTTCTTCGGCCAGGGCGAAAACTTTCCATACAGCGAAGCATTTGCAAATGATGTGGGGCGGATGAGGCTCCACCTTGAAAACCCCTATGTCTTCAACGAGTCGATCAATATTGCGTGGGGGGTCACCAAAGGTGTCAACCCGCGCAGTGTGGCCTACTGGTATCAGGAAGACGCCAAAAGCAAGGTGCTTTCGGCGGAACAGGCTCAGGGACTCAAATGGAAAGTGTTCGGCCCCGTCGGAGTTCCCCTGCTCGCGGACGGAAACACGCCCGACGTTTCGGATCCCGAAAAGCTTTTCGCGGCCCTCCCGGCCGAGGCCGACCTCGACGCGGGCAAGCCCGCCGAGGCCTATCACATCATGTTCACAAAAACAAACAAGGGCACCTTCAACGGCTGGGCGGAGCAATATGCCGTGGGCGGCCACCTGAACCTGATGTATATCTACGGCCATGCCATGGAGCTCCACGACCACATGCACATGGGCTACTATGCAAGGTGCATGATGGCGAAAACGGAGTTATCCGTCGGCAAGGCGCAGACCGTTGAATTGCAACTTTCATACGACGACCCGCTGGTGGTGGAAGTCAACGGCAAGAAGGTTTTCCAGGATCTGGAACTGCGGCAGGGCTTCACGACAACGACCTTCGATGCCGACCTCCTGAAGGGCGGCAACAAGGTGGTGGTCAAAATGCTCGACACCCCCAACAACAACACCTGCTGGGCCGGGATCTCGCTCAGGATCTTTGATGTGGGCGGCAGCGAGATTGAGTTGAACAGGTAGTGCCGCGGCGATGTGGTGGCTTTGCCCATGCCATCGAAAAGGGTGCAAAGAATCGGATTTCCAATGAGTGGAAGGAAGCGGGGTGGGCTGTCGGCAGAAGCACTTGGGTTGTTCGCGACAGGGCGGCTTTTCCGGCTTGGTACCCCGACGGCTGGCACAGGATTGTTCATGCATTGGACTGGAGGGCGAGGCTCCGGCCGAGCCGCGAAAAAGGTATGGCACGAGAGTCACGTTCCACGTGCCAATGCCGCCCTCCACTCAACCGGCGTAGACTCAAGTAAGGGCGAGCGGCGCTGCATCCCATTTGCAGATCAAGGGTAATTCATTTCAACAAAGCTAAATTCACACCTGCGCAAGTGTGAATTCACACTTTCGAAAGTGTGGTTTTCTGCTGCCGACCTTTAAGTTTAAATTAGCGGTTGCAATCTCTACGGTTTGGTGTAGTTTCTCGCAAATTCAACGGAGGGATGTTGTTTATGCACGAAATTATGACAATAGAAGAAGTTGCCGCATATATACGCGTATCCGAGCGTACTGTGTATGATTGGGCGCAAAAAGGGGAGCTTCCGGGTGGCAAGCTGGGAACAACTTGGCGCTTTAAGCGCGACGATATCGAGAAGTGGGTGAACGACCAGCTTTCGAAATCGCCAAGGAAGAGTCCTGCGGCGGCCACGTCCAGCTTTGTCCTGACCCCGGAGCGCATTGTCCTGCTGGATGCCCCCGCGAAAAAAGAGGTTTTGACGCGGTTGGTCGATCTGTTGGCGGAAACCCCGTTCGTTAAAAACCGCGACGAGCTGCTGAAAGGCATCCTTGCCCGCGAGGAGCTGATGAGCACGGGGATTGGTTTTGGGATCGGCGTGCCGCATGTACGCATTGATTCGGTGACCGACCTGGTCATGGCGGTGGCCGTGTGCAAAAACCCGGTCGCGGACTATGCCTCGCTCGACGAGGCCCCGGTGCAGATTATCTGCATGCTGGCCGCCCGCTCCGACCAGCACACGAAATATATCCGCACGCTCTCGTCGATCAGCTCCCGCCTTAAGGATTCCGACATCCGGGAGCAAATCATTGCCTCGGACGATCCGTCGGCCATCTGCAAACTGCTCATTGAATCGGAATAAAAGCCATGCATCATGAAATACACCTTGGCATTCTGGCCATCCTTGGAATTTGCGTGGCCGGCGGCGTGGTCGGCGCGTGGATCTTCCAGAAACTAAAAGTTCCGCAGGTGGTCGGCTACATCGTGGTCGGCGTGCTGATTGGCGACACCGGCTTTGGGCTGCTGCACCCGGCGGACGTTGCCGCGCTGGGCTCCTTCAATAATTTTGCGCTGGGGCTGATTGGTTTCCTGGTGGGCGGCGAGCTGAGCGGCAGTATTTTCAAAAAATACGGCAAGCAGTTTACCGCGATCCTGCTGGGCGAGGGCTTGGCGGCCTTTCTTTTGGTGGGGATTTCATCCACGTTGATTGTCAACCTGGTCGTTCACGACTGGATTGTTTCGATTGCGGCGGGCGTGGTGTTTGGCGCGATCGCCTCGGCCACCGACCCGGCCTCGACCATTGATGTGCTGTGGGAATACCGTTCCGCTGGCGTGCTTACGACCGCAATCGTGGCGATCGTCGCTCTCGACGATGCCCTGGCGATGACCCTTTATGGCCTCGGAACCAGCGTGGCCACCATCCTGACGCAAAGCGGTGGCGCTTCCATT
Source organism: Gammaproteobacteria bacterium (assembly GCA_003646355.1). The sequence continues at coordinate 338 of QNFO01000246.1, read as the reverse complement.
GGCGAGACGCTTATGCACACCGGTATCGAACTGGTTGGTGCGGTCTTACTCGGTATTATCTGCGGATTTGTGCTCAATGCGATGATGCGCTACCTGCCGCAGACCGAAAAACGGCTCGGCATGTCGATCGGCGTATTGCTGGTCTGTATCGGCCTGTCCGTTGCATTCAATATGGATGTCATCCTTGCCACCATGGCGGTCGGGATTGTACTCATCAACCGTGCACCGAAGCGCAGTAAGAAGTTGTTCGAAACCGTTCGTTCGTTCTCGACACCGATCTACATTATCCTCTTTGTGCTGGTCGGTGCGCGTCTTTCGCTCGGCGATATGCCGGCATG
>QNFO01000245.1 GCA_003646355.1 Gammaproteobacteria bacterium | reverse complement strand
TGGCAGGACAACCGCTACCCCGGTGCCGGTGTTGACACCCCCAGCCACTTATACTCCTTCTCTTTTGCCCCCTACGACTGGTCTGCCTACTTCGCACTGCGTAGCGAATTAGCCGATTATTTCGAAGGTGTTGCTGAAGATTTCGATTTGAAAGATTCAATCGACTTTGAAACCAACGTCATTAGCACTGAGTACCAGGCCGACACCCAAACGTGGAAAGTCAAAGTTTCTCACGCCGATGGCAGTGAAGAAACGCTGGAAGCGAACGTCGTTATTAGCTGTGCCGGTATCTTCAACCCACCCGCCTTCCCGAATATTCAAGGTCTCGATACCTTTACCGGTGAAAGCTGGCACACCGCCGAGTGGCCTGAAGGCAAGTCACTCGATGGCAAAAAAGTCATCATGATCGGCAATGGCGCGACTGCTATGCAGCTTGGGCCAGAGATTCAAAATCAGGTTGAGTCGCTGACTATTTTCCAGCGTGGCCCACACTGGGTATCGCCCTTTGAGCAGTTCCGTGTCGATGTACCCGAAGAAATCCGCTTCCTGTTTAAGGAAGTGCCTCTTTACCGTATGTGGTACCGCATGCGTCTGGGCTGGATCTACAACGACCGCATTTATGATTCCTTGCACAAAGATCCAAGCTGGGAGCATCCCGAACGTTCATTGAATGCCACTAACGACAATCACCGCGCCTACTTCACCAGCTATATGAAGAAGCAGCTGGGTGATCGCGCTGATGAACTGATGGACAAAGTACTGCCTACCTTCCCGCCTTTCGGCAAACGTATGCTGATGGACAACGGCTGGTACCGCATGCTGCGCAACCCCAAGGTTAGCTTGGTTGACAACGGTATTGATCGTATCGAAGGCAACAAAGTTATCACTAAAGACGGCACTGAGCACGAGGCAGACATCATTCTCATCTCAACCGGCTTTGATGTACTGAAGTTCCTGTCGACTTACGACATCATTGGTCGTGACGGAAAAGACCTGCGTGACGTATGGGGCGACGATAATGCATCGGCCCACCTCGGCACCAACGTACCGGGCTTCCCCAACTTCTTCACGCTCTACGGCCCCAACCTGCAACCCGGCCACGGCGGCAGCTTTGTCTTCGTTTGTGAGATGCAGGTGCGCTATGTGATGCAAATGATCGACAGCATGGCCAACAATAATCTCGGCGCCGTTGAATGTAAGTCAGAAGTGCACGACAACTACATCGACAAGGTCAATGAGATTCATGAAAACATGGTCTGGACCCACCCCGGTGTTAGCAGTTACTACCGTAACTCGAAGGGTCGCGTTGTTGTAAATTCACCTTACCGTAATGTTGATTTCTTTAAATTGACACGTAATATAAATATGGATGACTTTATTACCGAGCCCCAAAAAGCGTAATTTCTTCGCTTGAATACACTAAGCCAGCCCCATCACTAGCGCTATAAATGATGGGGCTGGCTTAGCTCCTATAAAAATAAAGCTCTGATAGAAATTACTTGTCTACATCTGGCGCTTTCCTAAAAATCTAGCCTCTCCCTAAAATCTAGCACTTCCTTAATAAGTGCCCGTGTAAACACCCCCATCCAGCAAAATATTCTGCCCACTCATATAGCCGTTCATGGCACTGCATAAAAACGCACAGGTCGCACCAAACTCATCGGGATCACCCATTCGCCCCGCTGGACTTGTTGCATAAAATTGCTGTTCGTAGACTTCTGGGCTAACGCCCTCTTGTGCAGCCCGATAGGCTAAATAACCTCGCCCCCTATCCGTGGCAAAAAGTCCCGGCAGTAAATTATTAATGGTGACATTGTCCCCCACTTTCTCTCGAGCAACCCCAGCCACCCAACCGGTCAAACCCGCACGGGCACCGTTCGACAAACCGAGGCCAGGCATCGGTGACTTAACCGCCGTACTGGTGATATTGACGATACGACCGAAACCGCGCTCAGCCATACCGTCGAGAGTGCGCCGAATCATATCGATGGCCGAATACATATTGCTATTCACCGCATCAAACCACTCTTTTTGCCGCCAGTCGCGAAAGTCACCGGGCGGTGGCCCACCGGCATTGTTAATTAAAATATCCGGCTCCGGGCAGGCCTGAAGCACCGCATCGCGACCTTCGTCAGTGGTGATATCACCAACAACCGCTGTTATTTTTGCGCCGCTCAATTGACTCAAGCTATCGACAGCCGCTTGCAAGGGCTCAGGGGTGCGAGCAATCAAGGTCAGATTGACGCCCTCTTGAGCCAGTGCACGAGCGCAGGCCAAACCCAAACCCTGACTGGCACCACAGACTATCCCCTGCTTACCACTAATTCCTAAATCCATACTTTCCCCCTGCTAAACACACTTTAATTACAGAAAATAAAAATTGGCGAGCGGCTTAAATAATGGCCGACCTAATACCCTGGGCACTATAACGCCAATACTGGAGGGGATTAATTATAAAGAAGCGAAAACAAGAGGACTGAACTAGATATCAGGAGAAACAAGAAAGGTGACAGAAATAAAAACACCCCCTTACTGGAGAGGTAAGGGGGTGTCAAAGTAGTACTAGCAAAGTGCATCCAGCCTTGGAGCCAATCCGGACCTAATATCCTTATACGTCCCTGGTCCATTTCCCTATAGTAAACGGTCGTCCTGACCAATCTTCCCTGCAAGCGAGCCATCCTGGCTCTTCCTTTTGAATTGCTCGTCCTGAGCAGGTCATCCTGACCACTTCCATGTATGCAACATCCGTGTCCAACACATCCATGTGGAAAGCATAATGCACTTCTCGAGGACAACTGACTATTCAGTAAAAGCTGCAATGCATGTAGGATATATCCTACCCCAACACAACACCTTATATTGACCTGTACGGCACCACTCAGTTAGGGTTAGCCCCGTTTTAATAATAGCGATTGATAGCATGGCAACAAGAAAACGCGCGATTAATTTTGAGCAAAGCCTCAAGCAACTCGAAACTCTGGTCGAGTCTCTGGAAATCGGCAATCTCAATCTGGACGAGTCGCTTAAATCCTTTGAAAAAGGCATCAAAATCACTCGCGACTGTCAAACAGCCCTTAGCGAAGCCGAACAACGAGTGCGTATTTTAACCGACGACACCTCACTCGAGTCCGGGGGCGAAGCCAAAACCGTCGATTTTATCGATGAGATTGACGAGTGAAGCAAAGCTTCGACAACTTTCTTGCACAATGCCGTGAACGTGTAGAGCAGCACCTCGAACGCAGCCTACCCGCCACTCAGAACGACCTGCCTTTAAATGCCGCATTGCGCTACACCACCCTCGACCAGGGCAAGCGTATTCGCCCTTGTTTAGTTTACGCCGCCGCCCATAGCCTTGGCGCAATCAATAGCGACACCGACCACATCGCCACCGCCCTGGAACTGATCCACTGCTATTCGCTGATACACGATGATCTGCCGGCCATGGATGACGACGACCTGCGTCGCGGCCGCCCCACCTGCCATATTGCCTACGATGAAGCCACCGCCATTCTCGCCGGTGATGGCTTACAGGCTC
>QNFO01000244.1 GCA_003646355.1 Gammaproteobacteria bacterium | reverse complement strand
GGCTATCCAGGGCAGTGGGTCATAGACCCCAGCCTTTGAGCCGGTGATTAAATAGGCGTCGCACTCATCGGGGTGTTGGGGTAGTTCACCGGCCTGCACCTGATAGTGGCGATAGTTGAGTTGGCCACCGAGGGCATCAAAAAAACCAGCGAACATTTTCCCGTAGGAGCCGTAATCGTCGATTAGGGCATCGTAAAGGGTATCGGTTTCAAGCAGGCCGAGTCGTGTCATTAATAATTGCCCCTCGTGGTTTTATTGATTGCGGCTAAGATGATTAGAATCATACATATTTTTTGTCCCCGGCCGCTGTAAGCACTACAATGCGCGCCGTTTATAGCAAAGCTATAGTTGTTTCATCTCGTCAATTTTTTCCGTTAATGTTAAGAGGCCGCCCTTGTCCCCTAGATCCGAACCCCCTGCTGATTTTGTTTCAGGCCAACGTTGGATTAGTCATACCGAAGCTGAGTTAGGCCTCGGCATTGTTATCGAGGTCGCCAATCGTCGGGTGGAGCTGAGCTTTCCCTCGGCCGCCGAGCGCCGTGTTTATGCGACAGATAACGCGCCACTGGGCCGAGTGATTTACCCCGTCGACGATAAAGTGAAAGACTGTGAAGGCGTCGAGCTGACGATCACTGACCGGCAAGAGGGCAATGGCTGTGTCATTTATCTCTGTAAAAATGCCGAGGGGGAAGAGGTCGTGCTGCACGAGATGGATCTCGATAGCTTCGTGCATTTCTCCAGGCCAGAAGATCGTTTATATGCCGGGCAGGTTGATAAGGTCGCGCGCTTCGAGCTGCGCCAACAAACCCTGCAGTTTTTACATCAGCATCAACAGTCGCCGGCCTGCGGTTTGCTCGGTGGGCGCGTACAGCTGCTGCCTCATCAGCTTTATATTGCCAGCCGTGTTGGTGCGCGCCACGCGCCACGGGTGCTACTTGCCGATGAGGTGGGGCTGGGTAAAACTATTGAAGCCGGATTGATTCTGCATCAGCAGCTTTATATGGGCCGCGCCAGCCGTGTGTTGATCGCCGTGCCCGATAGTCTGGTGCACCAGTGGTTGGTTGAAATGCTGCGGCGTTTTAATTTGCACTTCACCATTCTTGACCATGCGCGTTGCGAAGCGTTGGAGCAAACTGAGGAAGAAGTCGATGACGGCTTTGCCGATGAGCTAGACGATCTCGATGATGAGGAAAGCCTAACGCCGAGCGGCGACATCAACCCCTTTGAAACGGCCCAGCTGGTGCTGTGCAGTACCTCCTTTTTAAGCGATAACCCACGCCGCCACAGTCAGGCGCTGGCGGCAGGTTGGGATATGTTGATTGTCGACGAAGCCCACCACCTCGCCTGGGATGAAGAACAAGCCAGCCCCGCTTATCAATGCATTGAAGCCCTGGCTGCACGCATCCCCAGTCTCTTGCTGCTAACGGCAACGCCGGAACAACTGGGCGTGGCGGGTCACTTTGCACGCCTGCGCCTGCTCGATCCTGACCGCTACTACGACCTGCCAACCTTTGTCGAAGAAGAAAGCCGCTATCAAGCGGTGAGCGAACTGGTGCAATCGCTACAAGGTGGAGATGCCCTAGCTCTCGATGCAGAGGTTATCGCCCAAGTGAGTGCTTATCTGGGTGCTAGCGCCGCCGATGAATTACAGTTGGCCCTGCAAGGTGATGACGACGACGCACTGAGTGCCTTAATCGACGGTTTGGCGCAGGACTTGCTCGACCGTCACGGCACCGGACGCGTGTTATTTCGCAATACCCGCGAAGCCGTTGAAGGCTTCCCCCAGCGTTATTTACAGGGCTATGCACTGCCCAACCCTATTAGCGCCTCTGCTGTCGGTGATGACGCTGAGCAAAGCGAGGATGATTTCCACACCTACCTACAACCCGAAAGTGCCCTCGGCGAGGATTGGCTAACACTCGACCCTCGTGTCGAGTGGCTGGTCGATTGGCTGGCCGAGCATCGGCAGGAAAAGGTCTTAGTCATTTGCGCCCAGTCAGTCACGGCGCAAGAGCTGGAAGAGTATTTACGCTTGCGTGAAGGCGTACGCTCCGGTGTCTTCCACGAGGGCATGAGTTTGATCGCCCGCGACCGTGCGGCAGCCTACTTTGCCGACGAGCAAGACAGCGCGCAAACCCTGATTTGTTCTGAGATTGGCAGTGAGGGGCGCAACTTTCAATTCGCCAGTCACCTAATTTTATTCGACCTGCCCTTTAATCCCGATCTGCTTGAGCAGCGCATTGGCCGCCTCGACCGTATTGGTCAGCGCCAGGACGTGCAAATCCACGTGCCCTACCACGAGGGCAGCGCGCAGGAAGTGATGCTGCGTTGGTACAGCGAAGGCCTAGGTGCCTTTCAACGGGTTTGCCCAGTGGGCCAGAGTATTTATCAGCAAGTGTCTGAGCAATTGCACCACTGCCTACGCAGCCCGAGCGACGCAGACGCCCTCGCCAGTTTGGTGGAGGAAACTCACCAGCTAACAGAGGCGGCGCTGGAAGCCATGCAAAAGGGTCGCGACCGTTTGCTGGAGATGAACTCCTGCAACACCGAGGTCGCCCATGAAGTGATCGACGCCATGCTCGAAGCGGAGCAGAGCAGCGAGCTGGAAGACTACCTGAGTAAAGTGTTTGATGAGTTTGGCATCGAACAAAGCCACCACAGCGCCGATAGTATTATTGTGATGCCCAGCGACCACATGCTCGGCCAAAATCTGCCGGGCCTGCCCGAAGATGGCCTCACCGCAACCTATTCGCGCCGTCGCGCCCTGAGTCGCGAAGACATGCGCTTCTTTACCTGGGAGCACCCCCTGGTTGTTGCCGCCATGGAGCAAATTGCCAACGGTGATTTCGGTAGCACCACTGTTTGCACCCTAAAATTACCGCCTTTGAAGCCCGGTACACTCTTGTTTGAAGGCATGTTCACCGTCTATTGTCCGGCGCCCAAAGTCATGCAGCTGGGGCGCTATATTCCCCAGTCTGTGGTGCGGGTAGTGGTGGATGAAAGCGGTAAAGATTTCAGCTCGATACTCACCGAAGCCCACTTCGCCAAACTCTGCCAGCGCGTTAAACGCCGCACCGCCGTCGACATGGTGAAACATGTGCGCACCCAGGTTGAAACGCTGGTGGGCCACGCTAAAGCAATTGCTGAGGCTCAACAATCTGAACTCATTGCCGAGGCCCAGCGCCGTATGGCCGAGGGGCAAAATGCCGAGCTTGAACGCCTGCAGGCATTGGCCGCCGTCAACTCAAGTATTCGCAGTGAAGAAATTGACTACCTTCGCGAGTCGATGGAGCTGTCTCAAAACTATCTTTCTCACGCGCAATTGAAGCTCGATGCACTGCGTTTGATTGTGCTGGTTTAGTGGTCGACGATAGTTCCGGTAACGGTTTTTCCAAATCTCAAAACTGAGTCGCTTATAATCCCAAAGGCTCCAGAGTTACCAGATGATGTCAAAAAAGTCGTTATTACCGTCTATAGATGATGCACGGGTAATTGCACCCGCTGGAACTATCATGGGGTAGCGGGTTCGATGGTGAG
>QNFO01000243.1 GCA_003646355.1 Gammaproteobacteria bacterium | reverse complement strand
TTCTTCCCGCAGTGGCACGAATAAGCAGCTGGCTTCATTTATCGCGCTGTTAGCGATTAGTGGTCTGGTGCTCGGTGTGGCCCTGATGATTATCGTGCTCTCCGTGATGAACGGTTTCGATAAAGAAATGCGTACCCGCGTGCTGGGTGTCGTTCCTCATATTCAACTCTTCACACCGGGTGGCGTTAGTGATTGGCCGGTACTGGTGGAGAAAATTTCTCAGGCACCCCAGGTTCGGGAAGTAAAGCCCTTTACCCAGCTCGACGGCATGTTGAATTTTCGCGGTCGCACACAGGCGGTGCAGCTACTCGGCACCACGGGTGAGGGCCTCGGTGAAGGTTTTAGTTTGGGGGAGGGCAGTGCTGCTTACTCAACGCTGGCTGCTAATGAAATCCTGCTGCCTCTGCCATTACTTGAAAAGCTGGGCGCGAAAACCGGCGACAGTATTACTCTAATTATTCCCGGCCAGCTTAGCCAGGGGCGTCAGGCTTTGCCGAGAGCCCGGGTCTTTAAGCTGGCCGGTACCTTTCAAACTCACACCGCTGTCGATGCCCGAGTGGCCTTGGTGAGCCTGCAAACGGCCAGCACGCTGTCGGGTCTTGAAGGCCGGGTTGGTGGCCTGCGTTTGAAGGTTGATGATGTCTTTAACGCCCGGCAAATTGCCTATCAGTTGTTGCAGCAATTACCGGAGGAGTTCCGTTTTACCGACTGGCTGCAAACCCACGGCAATCTCTATCAAGCGATTCAAATGTCGCGCAAGCTAGTTGGTTTGTTGGTGTTTTTGGTGATCGCCATCGCCGTGTTTAACATCGTTTCAATGCTGGTGATGACCGTGGTTGAAAAGCGCGGTGATATTGCCGTGCTAAAAACCCTGGGTGCGACCAACGCGGCGGTGCTGGCTATTTTTCTGGTGCAGGGTGCCATGATTGGTGTTGCGGGAACGGCGCTGGGTGTTTTACTTGGGGTGCTGGGCAGCTATTTTGTCGCCGATATTATTGCTGTGCTCGAAGGCTTAATGGGTCGGCAGTTTCTCAGTATCGATATTTACCCCATTGATTATATTCCCTCCGACCTGCGCAGCTCTGACGTCATACTGGTGGCTTTAGTGGCACTGGCACTCAACTTTCTCGCCGCGCTATATCCAGCCTGGCGTGCTGCACGCTTACAACCTGCTCAGGTACTACGTTACGAATAACAACTTGTACAAAGGTGTTTGTGGGCTGTGGTTTTTGTATCGCTAAGATTTATGAAGTGCGCTGCAGGCGTTCTTGCTTTCTGGCTTCCCAGCTTTTTATGACTTTCCAGCGCCATAAAATACGCACCGTTAAATAGCCGATGCCGCCAATAATCAGGCCGCAGGTAACACCGGCGAGCAGCATGGGTAAATAAACATCGTCAAGATTTTTACTGAGCCATTCCCAGTTGAAGTAAATGGCGCTAGCGGCTGCGTCATGGCCAATCATCCATTGCCCGAGTTTATGCAGGCCAAGAATCATTGGCGGAATTGTGAGTGGATTACTCACCCAAATAAGCACCAGGGATAAGGGTAGGTTGCAGCGAAATACCAGAGCCAGTGCGGTGACCACAAAGGTTTGCCCGGGTAGGGGTAGGAAGGCACAGAATAAGCCGATGAAAAAAGCGGTAGAAACCGAGTGGCGATTTAAATGCAAAAGATGGGGGTCGTTCAGAATTGGGCCGAACCAACGCGCGGCGAGGGAGTTGGGTTTCGGGTTCAGCTTGACGGGTATTAGCCGGCGGAACAGTTTTCTGGGCATTGCGCTTGGTTGAGGGACTCGGTTAAAAAACGTTGGCATTATGCCGACTTTTTTTAGCGCAAACCATAAGCCTGGTGCTTATTTATGTGCCCGATTGCGCTCAGTCAAAGCGGGCTAAGAAATAAAAGGGTATAAGATTGTCAGACAATCGCAGTTGATTGGCCACTTGTTTATTGGTATAAAGTAAACCTTGTCAGACAACAGGCGGCCATTGGCCCTGAACTGAAAAAATTGAACACCTATATTACCCACCCCGATGTTTCTACCGCAGTCGATACTTTATTTCATCGTCTACGCGGCGATATTATCTGTGGAGAGATCGCGGCGGGTAGTAAAGTCAATGAGGCCGAGCTCAGCCGCCAATACAAAGTCGGACGCAGTACGGTGCGCGAGGCCCTGGCCCGTTTGGTCTCCGCCTGTTTGGTTTCGCGCAAGGCCAATGCCGGTGCGCGCGTTATTGAGCTCAGCTTGCACGGCCTGCTCGAGATCTACCACGTGCGTGAAGCTCTCGAAGGCATGGCCTGTCGCTTAGCGGCACAGAATATGAGTGAGGCTGAAATCGCTGAACTCCAGCAGCTGCTCGAAGAGCACATGCAAAATAGCGAGTTGCAAGAGGGCAGGGCCTATTATCAAAAAGAGGGTGATTTAGATTTTCACTATCGCCTGGTCATGGGTAGCGGCAACGGCGAGTTAATTCGCCTGCTCTGCGATGAGCTTTACGCCAAGGTGAGAATGTATCGCTACCAGTTCGGCATGCTCAGCCCCCGGGCCAGCGATGCTTTTTCTGAACACCGCCACATTGTGCAGGCCATTGCCGACCGCGATGGAGAAATGGCTGAAATGCTGATGCGCCGGCATATCCGAGCATCACGAATTAATGTTGAGCGGCAGATGGGCGATGGCCTCGGTTTTCCGCTTAAACCCGTCGCTTGAACCCGTAGTTTAAGTATTCGGCAAGCCACGAAATAGACGTTAGCAGTTAGCAGTTAGCAGTTAGCAGTTAACGCTAAAGTAAGTACCAACAGAAAGACAACGTAAGACAACATAGGTGACATATGACGACATCATTAACCCCCGGCGCTCGTTTTCGCAAGGCGCTAGCGGATAACAAGCCCCTGCAAATCCTCGGCACTATCAACCCCTACTGCGCGATGATGGCCGAACAGATTGGCCACAAAGCCATTTACCTCTCCGGTGGTGGTGTTGCCAATGCTTCTTACGGCTTGCCCGATCTGGGTATGACTAGCCTCAATGATGTGCTCGAAGATGTGCGTCGTATTACCGCCGCCGTTGAAGTGCCGCTGCTGGTCGATATTGATACAGGCTGGGGTGGGGCGTTTAATATTACCCGCACCGTGAAAGATATGATTCGCGCTGGTGCTGCGGCCGTCCATATTGAAGATCAAATTGCGCAAAAGCGCTGTAGCCACCACCCTAACAAAGAAATCGTTAGTCAGCAGGAAATGGTCGACCGTGTAAAAGCCGCCGTTGATGCCCGCACTGACGAGAGTTTTTTCATCATGGCGCGTACCGATGCCTTTGCTCAGGAAGGCTTAGAGAAAGCCATCGAACGGGCGCAGGCCTGTGTCGAAGCCGGTGCCGATGGCATCTTCGCCGAAGCGGTGAATGAAGAAGAGCACTACCGTGCTTTTAGTGCGGCAATTGATGTGCCGCTGCTGGCAAATATTACGGAGTTTGGTCAAACACCTCTGTACAATAAAGCCGAGTTGGGCGAGTGGGGCGTCGATATGGTGCTTTACCCGCTGTCTGCTTTCCGCGCGATGAACAAGG
>QNFO01000242.1 GCA_003646355.1 Gammaproteobacteria bacterium | reverse complement strand
CCGGGCACAGACAGACAACCTTCGTCGTGCTCGAGTTGGCTATCGCCAATAAATTCAACTTCAGGATTAATCAGGATCAGCGGGCTATCTCTCTCTTCAGAGACATCCATCACCACAATGCGCTGGTGCTCATCAATTTGCGTCGCGGCCAGACCAATACCTTTGGCCTCGTACATGGTTTCAAACATGTCGTCGAGTAGATGAAGGATACGCTTATCGACCTTTGCTACGGGTGCAGCTGAGGAGCGTAGGCGGGGGTCTGGAAATTCAAGAATTGTTCGAATAGTCATAGCTTTGTGATGGAATTCTAGCAAAAAGGTATAAACGACTGTTAACATCCGGGCTGGTCCAATAATTACAACCCTGAACCCGCCGATGCATGCAGTATACACCATCGGCATTCAGCCTAAGGAAGAGCCTTTTATGAAGAGCCCTATAAAGACAGTAGCGCTGGCACTGATAAGCGTCTGGGTCCTTGCCGCAACCGCTGTTGCAGAAGCCCCATTTAATGACGACATTCCCGATAAATACACCGTTACAAAGGGCGATACTCTCTGGGATATTTCTGCCCATTTTCTCGCCAAACCCTGGTTGTGGCCTGAAATATGGCAGGTCAACCCACAAATTCAAAACCCACACCTGATCTACCCCGGCGACATCATTAGCCTTATCTACATCGATGGCAAACCTCGACTGATGCTCACGCGTAGCCGCGATGTTAAACTCAGCCCTCAAATCCGTGAGATCACCGACCGACAGGCTATCCCCGCCCTGCCACTGGAAATGATCAATAGCTTCCTATCGCGCAACCGTGTCGTTGAGGCCGGTGTTCTCGAGGCGGCGCCCTACATACTCGCTGGTCAAAGCAAGCACCTGCTAACCGGCAAAGGGGATGATTTTTATGCACGAGGTGATTTCTCCGAGGCACAAAATGCTTACGGCATCTATCGCAATGGCGGCGCCTTTACCGATCCCAACACCAATGAAGTACTCGGCATTCGAGCCAAAGATGTTGGCGCCGGGAGTGTAAAAACCATTGATGACGACATCGCGACACTTAAAGCCACTCGCAGTAACGAAGAATTGCGCATTGACGACAGGCTTCTGGCGATGGAAGAGCGCAAAATTGACGCTAGCTTTTATCCCAGCTCTCCCCCCGAAGACACCGAGGGACTCATTATGTCTATTGAAGGTGCCGTTAGCACGGGCGGCATGCTCGACGTCGTCAGCGTCAATCTTGGCGAACGCGACGGTATGGAAATTGGCAATATGCTAGCCATCTTCAAAAAAGGCGCGGTAGTCAAAGATCGTGTCCAGGGAGATACTGTCACACTACCCCCTGAAAAGGCCGGACTGCTGATGGTCTTCCGCACCTTTGAAAAAATGAGTTTTGGACTCATTCTCAGTGCCGAGCTGCCGATTTCCGTTAACGATCTTGCGCGCAGCCCCTAGAACACCAATTTAAGGGGAAGGTTGAGCAGGCAAGCCTCAACCTTCCCCTTAAATTTATAATATCCACCACGAACCCAAGGATGGGACCTATGACCACTGAGCGCGAATGCGCCCTCATACTTCAAGCTCTTCCCGGCATCGGTTCCGTTGCCCTCAGCAAACTCCAGCAGCAATTTGGCTCCTTTGCCAAAGCCCTGCAAGCCCCAACAAGCACCGTCAAACCCGCATATCGCAAGGGGCTTAATGCCTATCGAGCCAGCCCTGACGACTTCAATCGCCTCGCACAGGAAACCCTCGACACCTGTTTAACCCGCGGTATCGACATTGTTCTCATATCGTCAGCTGACTATCCCGCCCTATTACGTGAAATCGACACACCCCCCGCCTTGCTCTTCGTTAAAGGCGATACCAGCATATTGAACCTGCCGCAAATAGCCATCGTCGGCAGCCGTCACCACTCTGCAGCCGGGCAACAAAATGCCCGCGCATTCGCTCGCCATTTAGCCAATAGCGGCTTTGTCATCACCAGCGGTCTGGCCCTGGGTATTGACGGTGCCGCCCACCTGGGTGCTATTGAAACAGGTAAAACCATCGCCGTGCTCGGCACCGGTGTCGACATCATTTATCCACGCCGCCATCAAACCCTGTACCAGGACATTATTGCCAAAGGCGGGGCCATCGTTTCCGAATTCCCGCCCGGCACACCGGCCCGCGCCGGTAACTTTCCCCAGCGCAATCGCATTATCAGCGGCTTGAGCCTCGGCGTACTCGTTGTTGAAGCAGCGCTGAAAAGTGGCTCGCTGATTACCGCCCGCCTGGCCATGGAACAGGGCCGCGAGGTGTTTGCCATACCCAGCTCCATCCACAATCCCAGCGCCAAGGGTTGTCACCAGCTAATCCGACAGGGCGCGGCACTGGTTGAAACGGCGGATGACATTATTAACGAGCTCGGCGGCATGCTTGCCTACAAAGCAGAAGGGGCGCAGCAGACAGTCGCCTCAGACAACATTAGCAGCCTTGCTGACACCTCAAATAAGATACTCAACGCACTCGGCTTTGACCCTGCCGATCTGGACACTTTAATATCGCGCACCCAGCTGTCGCCCGCTACGTTGAGTGGGCTGCTCGTACAACTGGAACTCGAAGGCTGGGTCGAACAACGAGCCGGAATGTATAACCGGCTGAGATAGCCACCCTCCCTGATTGCCCTCTGCAACGTCTTCCGGTAGCCTGTGCGTTTTTTTACAGCCAGCGAGGCTGCCGCCATGAGCAAACCTTTTGTCGCCATCTTAATGGGCTCTGATTCCGACCTTCCAATTATGGAAGCCAGTTTTGACGTGCTCAACAAACTCGGCGTGCCTTTCGAAGCAAAGGTCACCTCCGCCCACCGCACGCCTGCGGTCACTCACGACTACGTGACCTCTGCCGATGAGCGCGGTTGCGCGGCCTTTATCTGCGCGGCAGGTATGGCCGCTCACCTGGCTGGCGCTGTTGCTGCACTGACCTTGCGACCCGTTATCGGTGTGCCCATTAATGGCTCCCTCGAAGGCCTCGACGCACTGCTCTCTACCGTGCAAATGCCCGGTGGCATTCCTGTCGCGACAGTTGCTATCGGCAAGGCTGGCGCCAAAAATGCTGCGTATCTGGCCGCGCAAATCATCGCCGGCGCCGATCCCGCACTGCATCAACGCCTGCTCGACGAGCGCGCTGCCAATGCTCAGATTGTGATCGAAAAAGATCAGGCCCTACAGGATAAATTGCAGGCTCGAGCTAAGGCTTAAGCAGTGACCGATCTTGCGCTGCGACCGGGCGTTCGCTTGGCCGCAGCCAGCCTGCGTAAAGGCGGCATCGTCGCCTATCCCACAGAGGCTGTTTGGGGTCTCGGTTGTGATCCCAAAAACCACGGCGCCATACAAAATCTCCTAGCCCTGAAAAGACGTGATCCCCGCAAAGGACTAATTTTAATCGCCGCCGATATCGCCCTGTTTGCGCCTTATTTACACGATCTAAAACCCGCGCTTATCGAGCAATTACAGACTAGCTGGCCCGGGGCAATCACCTGGTTAATCCCCAATAATCACTATGCCTCACCCTGGATCAGCGGCGGCCGCGACACGCT
>QNFO01000241.1 GCA_003646355.1 Gammaproteobacteria bacterium | reverse complement strand
TGCCCAGGGTTTACGCCTGGTTCTCGTCCACCACATGCCCAGCCCCTGGGGGCAGGCCACCAAGGCAATGATTGAATACAAAGGTCTTAGCTTTGCCGCCGCACCCTGGGAGGGCGGTGGTGACAACCCCGAACTCATCGCCTGGGCGGGCGACCACGGCGCGCCCATCGTCGCCTGGAATGACGAAGCCCCTATCCACCGCTGGGACGATATTCTCTTCCTGCTCGAACGCCTCGCTCCGCAAGCCAGCCTGTTACCTGAAGACAGAGCCGAACGCGCCCTTGTGCTCGGCCTCAGCCACGAGATCTGCGGCCAACTGGGCCTCGCCTGGAATCGTCGTCTAAGCATGTTTGCGCCCATGGTTGCCTCCGGCCAGGCACCCGAGGGCTTTGTGCTAATGGCGAAAAAATACGGCTCCACAGAAGAGGACGTAGCCAACGCCGATGCCCGCCAAATCGCCACCTTAAATGCCCTGGCAGCACGCCTTAAAGCCCAGCAAGCAGCGGGTAGCGAGTTCTTCGTGGGTAACAGCATTAGTGCCGTCGACTTTTTCTGGGCCGCCTTTTCCAACCTTTTCGATTTATTGCCGCCAGAGAAATGCCCCATGCCCGAACAGGCCCGCCCCATGTTCACCGGAATGGCCGAGACTGTACGCGCCGCTGTTGACCCGGTATTGATCGCCCACCGTGATCGTATTATGGAAAGCCACTTTACGCTGCCGATGGAGATGTAACAGGCGTCGATGGCCTTTGAGCCGAATAGCCTGTGCTATTCGGCTCAAATAATGAGTTGAATAAATCCTCTATTCGATTCAATCCCTTTATCAGCGCTTGACCGCCATAGGTCACAAGGTCGATCAAACCAATATGCATATCTGGCAGCGAGTCGATTGGCAAACATTCAAGCTGGGGCGCAGCTAGGTGCCCTGGCCCAAAAGGGCAGGAGATCACCCGTGCCTCCGTCGACCGCGCACTGGCACAGCCCTCGTACAACAGTCAGTATAAAATCGGTCTGCTAATAAACAGGCGTAGTGCGTGGGTTATGATGCCCTTGCTCACTCGCCCACGTTTGGAAATACGCCTTAATGACAGACCTCGACGCCACACCCAGCCCCAACAATCTCGCCGCCTACTGCTGGTCCATTGCCGACCTGCTGCGCGGTGATTTTAGGCAAAGCCAGTACGGGCGCATCATCCTGCCCTTTACTCTGCTGCGCCGTCTTGAAGGCGTGTTGGCAGACAGTAAAGCGCAGGTGCTGGCAGAAGTTGAAAAAGTCCAGGCTATGAACCTGCCTGAAGAGGCCCAGGAAAAGCTGCTGCTACGTGCCACAGGTGGGCTTAGTTTCTTCAACACCTCAAAAATGGATCTCGCCAAGCTCGGTGAAACCGGCATAAAAGCCAACCTCGAAAGCTATATTCAAGGTTTCTCAAAAGATGCCCGCGAGATATTTGAATACTTTAACTTTGCCGAATTTATCGGCCAGCTAAACGATGCAGACCTGCTCTACAAAGTGGTACAAAAAGTCAGGCAAACCGACCTTAGCCCCAAAGCCATCTCTAATCACGACATGGGCCTCACCTTTGAAGAGCTCATCCGCCGCTTTGCCGAGAGCTCGAATGACACCGCCGGCGAACACTTCACCCCAAGGGATATTGTGCGCCTAACCACATCGCTTGTGTTTTTAGAAGATGACGACGCACTCAGCAAGCCCGGTATTATCCGCACCATATACGATCCCACGGCAGGTACAGGCGGGTTTCTATCGTCCGGTATGGAATATGTGCACGAGTTAAATCAGCAAGCGGTGATGCGCGCCTTTGGCCAGGAGCTCAACCCCGAAAGCTACGCAATTTGTAAAGCCGACATGCTGATTAAAGGCCAGGACGTTTCCAACATTAAACTCGGCAACACCCTCAGCAACGACCAGCTCTACGCCGACAAGTTTGACTACATGTTATCCAACCCACCCTTTGGTGTAGATTGGAAAAAGATCGAGCAAAGCATTAAAGATGAAAATACCCTAAAAGGTTTTGACGGCCGCTTTGGCCCCGGTTTACCGAGAGTCAGTGACGGCTCGCTGTTATTTCTGCTGCACCTCATCAGTAAGCTACGTGACACCGATTCATCCTCCACGGGTGCAGAGGGTGGAGGAAGAATCGGTATTATCCTCAACGGCTCCCCCCTATTTACCGGTGGCGCGGGTTCCGGTGAATCAGAAATACGCCGCTACATTCTCGAAGCTGATTTACTCGAAACCATCGTCGCCCTGCCAACCGACATGTTTTACAACACCGGCATCGCCACCTACGTGTGGATACTCTCCAACAAAAAAATGTCTGACCAAGAAGCTGAACGCAAAGGACTGCCGGGGCGACGTGGAAAGGTCCAGCTAATCAATGGCGTCAACCTCTGCGGTAAAATGCGCAAATCATTAGGCTCAAAGCGCAAGCAAATGAGCGAAGACGATATTCGCATCATCACCCGCACCTTTGGTGCCTTTGAAGAAAATGAATATTTGTTGAATAAACCAGCGGAGCAAAAGTCGAGCCGAGGAAGAAAGCCCACGACCGCCAGGGATGGCGGAAGTGCCGGCAATGCAGGAGCAATTGCCGGTAAGACTTTTGCCAGCAAGATTTTTTCTAACCATGAATTTGGCTATCGACGAATCACCATCGAGCGCCCCCTGCGTGAAAGCTATCAATTCAGCGATGACCGTTTGGCCGAACTACGCTTTGCCAACAAACCCTTAAATGCCCCCATGAAATGGCTGGCGGATAATTACGATTTATTTAACTCAGACACGCCCGACATAAATGTGACAAAAGCATTAGCAGAACACGAAGCTAATATCCGTAAACACATAAAGTCGAATTTTAGCGATTTAAAAGAAGCAAAAATAAAAGAACTGCTGAGTGACAAACTTTGGGCCTACCACGCACAGCTGTACAGGCAGGGTGTGTCGCTGCAATCCATCATCGGCACCGTACAAAACGATGACATGAACACCTATGAAGAGGTACTTAAAAATGCCTGCAAAGAACTGGCTATCAAGCTCGATGCCAAAGACAAAAAAGCCATCACCACCGCCGTTAGCTGGAAAAACCCAGAAGCAGTAAAAGTGATTCGTAAAATACACAAAAGCGCTAAAGCTAATCCGTTTTATGGCCTGTTTGAAGTTGAGCTAAACGGCAAAAAGCAGATTGTCGAGTACAAAGCCGACGGTGATTTACGCGATAATGAAAACGTCGCCCTTGACCCGTCACAGACAGTCGATGCACTAAACGAAGCCTATTTCCTTAAAGAGGTAAAACCCCATGTACCCGATGCCTGGATAGATGCCAATAAAAAAGACCACAAAGATCAGCAAGTGGGCATTGTCGGCTATGAAATCCCCTTTAACCGCCATTTTTACCAGTATCAAGCGCCGAGAGATTTAGTCGACATTGATGCGGATTTGGACAAGGTTAGCGCTGAAATTATGGCCTTATTGCAAGAGGTGCATTCTTGATAACGCCTCCAGTACCGCGCCACGAAGATCAGCACATTGAGTTCAAACGCGAGCTTACCGACACGCTAGA
>QNFO01000240.1 GCA_003646355.1 Gammaproteobacteria bacterium | reverse complement strand
GTGGGACGGCACCGTCGCCGCACAAAAAGCCCTGTCCACCGTCTATCGCACCGAGCAGCGCTTCGGCGTCAACTACCTGGTCGATGTATTGCTCGGCAAAGACAGCGACAGAATGACGCAATTAGGCCATCAGAAAATATCGACCTATGGCATTGGTAAAGAGCTCGATGCCAACCAATGGCGTTCGGTGTTTCGACAGTTAGTTGCCCGTGGTTTTTTGAGCGTCGACGTGAGTGGTTTTGGCGGCTTAAAGCTGGCCGAAAAAGCCCGGCCACTATTGCGCGGCGAAGAGACAATATCCCTGCGTCGCGAAGCTAAAGAAAGTGCCACGCAACAAAGCGGCACGCGCAAAGCCCGCAACAAGCACAACATTGCCGAAGAAGATAAAGCCCTGTGGGAAGCCCTGCGCCAGTGTCGTAAAGAGCTGGCCGACGAACAGTCCGTGCCACCCTATGTGATTTTCCACGATGCGACGCTGATGGAAATGCTGCGCTATCGACCGCTAGACGGCACACAAATGCTCGCCATTAGTGGTGTCGGTGCCGCCAAAATGGAACGCTACGGCCACGCCTTTATCGAGGTCATTCGCCAACAAGAAGAAGGCGACAGCAGCACACCGGCGCAAAGTGCAGAAAATGAACAATTCGAAATTCTCGCCCTCTGCCGCGCAGGTATGAGTGGTGCTCAAATCGCGCAACAACGCGGGCTTTCACCACAGCAGCTCTACCACCATCTCGCCCAACTTATTGAGGCTGGTAGTATTGATGCTGACGAAGTGCTCACCGGACTGGCCGAACTCAGCGCTGGCGACATCGCCAATATAGAAGATGCTCTGCTGGCACAGGATGATCTGGCAGAACAGCGGTTTTCCTATCGAGCCACCAGTGAATTACTGGATGGCGCTTATGACAAAGGTATTTTACAGTGCGTTAGAGCGGCGATTTTAGCGGGTTCTTAATCGTTAATAACGCTGCCGCAAAGCTAAACATCCCCACAACACTCTTCATAAAAACCCACTCCAAAAAACACCTAAAAAAAGAGCCATAAAAAAGGCGAGCCCGAAAGCTCGCCTTTTTAAGATGCACTGCGATAAAAATCTACACAGTGCTTTGCTCAAGCAATGCCATTACACAGTAAAATTAAGCATTGGCTCTCACAGCACGGCCCAGGGTTTGCGTACCCAGAGCGGCGGTATAGCTGCTGCCATTTTCCCAGGCGCGAACACCGTTAATATAAACCTGCTCAACCACGCCATCGGTGCGGTTAACCAGTACATCCTGGCCAAACAGCTCGTGGTAAATCTTCTGGCGGCTGTCGTTCATATCGTGCTTCTTCAACTCTTCCGGGTTGATTAAAACAATGTCAGCCTGATCACCGGGTTCAATGCGACCGACATCCAAATTAAAGAACTCAGCAGCTTCGCGGGTTAGGCGATGCACCGCATGGGCAACACGCATATCACCACGCTTTTGGGCAATACGCAGGGTGCCGAGATTACCGTCGTAAAAAGACAGGTTGGTCAAATGAGCACCGGAGTCATTGAAGCCAGGCAGAGCGTTTGGATCAAACAGAATCTCTTCAACAATGTCCTCATCCAGGTTGGCAATATCAAACCACCAGCGAAAGCCTGTGTCGTAAAGACGCATGCTCTGCAACCAGAACTCTTTTTGACTGTTCGTTTCGGCGGGAAACTTGGCAAACTCCTCGGCTTCAGCAGCGTCTTTCGCGCCCTCTTTACCGTCGGTAGCGTGGAACTTGGCGAGGCGGCGCATAACGGTCGCCAGTGAATCACCATCCCAGCTTGGTACAGCACAGTCGGAAAAGTGCATTTTTTCAAAATCCATTTGAAAGGTCGCGGCGTCTTTATTGCCACCGAGTTTGGTCAAGTTAACATCGCTCGCGGTCATGCGCTTCCAGTCGGCATCAAAGCGGGTTAGCCAGCCAGCATCATTAAACAGGGCCTGACGCGACTCGGGATGATCCACTTCACAGGCAATAATTTCGCGGGTTGATTCCAGCTCTTCAAAAACCGGAGAGATCATACCGTCAGAATACATGCGAAAACGGCCGCCAAGGGCCTGAAAGTGAATTTTACCGCCCAGTAATTTCGAGTTAATAACCTTGCCCAGCTTGAGCATTTTTTTCCAGACACCGGGAATGGAAACAAAATCGATTGCCGTTAAAGCCGATATTTTTAAAGGCTTGCCACGGAAGCGGCCACAGGACCAGAAGAAGCGCTTCAGTGTGCGCAGCATTTTCTCGCCATCGGGATTAGTCTGCCAGATACCACCGCGCTCGCGTACGATTTCAAGCATCGGGCGCAGCTCGTCATCCTCGGCAAAGTGCGTTGGTATGCGCTTGTTCTTATTCGGCTCATTGGCCATATAGTGAAAAACAATCTGATCCGTCGACAGGCCCATATAGCCCTGACGCATACAGTCGGCCATGATGGTCTGCATCTCCTTCTTTTCGGTATCCGTAGAGGGCCGGTTGATGGAGTCGTTGGTGCCCATCACTTCAATACGCAACATTGAGTTGGGTACAAAAGCCGCAACGTTGGGACCTAGAGGCAGGTCAGCGAAGTGATCCATATAGTCTGACGTATTGTCCCAGGTGATTTTCTCGATGCACTGGCGCAGGACCTTCTTCGGCATGTTTTCCACACGGGTAAAACAGTCGATGATGGGGCTCTCAGCATTTTTTTCCTGAGAACCAAAGGCCACACCCAGAGAGCAGTTGCCCAGCAGTACGGTAGTGGTGCCGTGCCTTACGGCCTCACCCAAACCGGGGTTTACCTCAACCTCTAAATCCAGGTGAGTGTGGATGTCTAGAAAGCCGGGCGTTAACCACTTACCCGCTGCATCCACTGTTTCTCCCACGCTTTCGAACTGCAAGTTGGCACCGCGCTTGAGAACCTTGCCATTGAGAATGGCCAGATCTTCAGTTACCGGTGCATTACCGCTTCCGTCAAAAACGAGGGCATTTTTTATTAATACATCACAATTATCTTGTTGTGCCATGGTATTTCTGCCGTCGCTAAAATAAAGCCCTAATTTTGCCGCAATACCTTGACATAAATCAATAGCTCAATGGCATCAAAGATAGGTTTTTAGTAGATTTAGACAAAAATAAGATGATGTGCAGTCGTGCTAGTGCGCATAGGGGAACGCGATAACTCCCTATAAAATAGTCACTTATTGATCAATCGACAAGTACGACGGTAAGTAATATTCGTTGTTAGCGATCGTAATAATTAATCGTGACCGCCGGGAATAAAACAATAATCAGGTACGAAGTGGCGATAAATTCTGCGTTTAAAGTCATTAAAGAAGGCGGGGGACAAGACAGAAGGAAGGGAATTACCTGAGCGAACAAGCGCCCAGGCAATCAAGGCTATTTAAGCAAAGCGCACCACGGCATGACCGGGGATGGTCACCTCGCCTTCGCCATTTTGCAAATAGAGGCTGACTATAACCTCTTTACTTTGCTCATTTTTTTCTTCGACCTTACCATCCGCTGTCATGGTTTCACCGAGCATGGCCATGCGGCGGTTGGTGTAACCGAAAGACACCAACGTGGCATCTTC
>QNFO01000239.1 GCA_003646355.1 Gammaproteobacteria bacterium | reverse complement strand
CCCTGCCAGTCAACCTTACTTTGATAATAGCTCATTACACTGCCATTGAGGCGCGGCGTAAATTGATAGGCGATCAATAAGCCGCCGCTATGTCGTGGTCGCGATGTGTTGAAATCACCGTACAGTGGTGTCGGTTCAAAACGCTTGACGTAATCACTCTCCAAATCCAGGTAGCTATAGTGCAAACGCAGCAAGCTACCCGACAGCGGGCGATAGGAAAATTGTAGCTCCGCACCCGTGGTCTCCCACTCCCCGGTATTGGCTATCACTTTAATGCGGTCATCGAACAGGGCAATAGGCAGGACGATGTCTTCTTCAAAGGCGGCAACCCCCTCGCGGCCCTCCTCCCTGAAAACACGTATGTCGAGTTCGATATTGGCGCCGGGAAAGCTGCCCAGATAGGCCAACTCAGCGTGATCGACCCTCTCTTCTTCCAAGCCCTCTCCCGAACGGATCACCGCGTTATAGGCCCGGCCACTCAGCTCGAAGAACTGATTCATATTTCTCTCAGTGATCGAGGGGGAGCGCTCACTGCGACCCATTGCCAAGCGCAAAGTATGGTTAAGTATAAATTCGTAGTTGACCGCCAGACGGGGTGAAATCAAAGTCCCGACAGTATTGTCTTCGACCATCAGACCAAAATTAAGCGCCCAGTCACGGCCCAGTAACCACTCGTTATGATTGAACAGGCGAAAAGATTCCTCACTAATCTCATCATCGTGATTGAATAAAAAGTCACTTTTCACCAACTCAGAGCGCGCACCCAGCCCCCAAGCCGACTGCACGCCCCGCCAACGAGCGAAGCGCTGCTCCAGCTCGAGGTCAAAACGCTCGGAAGCCAAACTACCAAGGCCCAGCGTAAACGGCTGATCAGGGATGCCCAGAACAGCCTGAATTGCCCCAGGTGTTAGGCCAAAAACCTCAGAAATCAAACCGAAATCCTCCCGGCTATCGACCCGCAGGCTGTTATGGTAAGCCCGGATCTTCCATTCGTTACCGTTGGCCTGAGAATGCACCCAGGTCAACGACTGGTAATTGGAATCGTAATCAGTTGCCAAATATTCATCTGGGTGGTCGGCATCGCCCAGGCCCTCGACGTTATCAACAACGCCAAAACTGATATCAATACTATCGTGCAAGGAGGGCGTCAAAGTACCGCGAAAGGCCAGCTGATAGAGCTCACGACCATCGTCCAGCGAGCCTTCATTACTCACGCCGGGGAAGCCACTATTGTTTTGATAGCCGAGACTAAGGCGATAGTACATGCCGCCAAGCTGGTCATTGTGACGCAGGGTGGCATTGCGGGTGGAGCGGGCGCCGCTGGTATAACTGATGGCCGTGCCACTATCTTGCACCGGTGCACGAGTGACAATATTGACCGCTCCCAGCAAGGCATTGGAACCCTGAGAAGGCGTACTAGGGCCACGGACAACTTCAATGTGATCAATATCTTCAAAATTAACACCCAAGGTCCCCCAGCTTACCGCAGAAAAAACCGGCTCATACACAGAACGGCCATCAACCATTACCTCCAGGCGATTGGGAAATTCCTTGCCAAAACCATGGGAGGACACCCCGTAGCGGTTGCCATTAACCGCGTAGGACTGAAAGCCGGGCACCAAACGAAAGATATCAGCCCAGGTTTGGGCCCCTGAAGCATCGAGTAATGCTCGGTCGAGAATAGTGACACTAGCCGGCGTACGGCTGAGTGGTTGCTCGAAACGGCTAACAATATTCACCATTGGAATATCGCCCAGCACATCTGCTTCGCTAACCGCTGCCCCATAGCTAGCCTCAGCCAACAACCAGCTGCTCAGGAAAAATAAAGGGGAACAACGTGTTAACAATGCCAGCATCGGCAGTAACCTGATATTTTGTAAGGGTAATTCAGCTACACATTCTAAACTAGCCAAGCTGTGCCGCCAACAACCTATGACCGACTATAACTGCTGGTGATACAAGCCCTTTACCAGAGATCGGCCCGAGTTGGCTCTCACCTCCAGACGCAATTTCGTGCTTAAAACTACCGCCTGCAGGGCCAGAATGAACATGGCCAGACGAAAAATTGATTTATAAATAGCCAGTGCTGATATATTCTCCATCGCCTGAAATAAGGGTGTTGTATGAGCGAAATATATTTTGTGCGCCACGGCCAGGCCTCTCTCGGCGCCAAGGTTTACGACCAGCTATCGAAGCTCGGTCAACAACAGGCTATCTGGCTGGGCGAGCACTACCGGGCGCGCAATTTAAGTTTTGACCGCGTCATTACCGGTGATATGCGCCGCCACAAACAAACCCTGGCGGGTATTGAAGAAGGCCTCGGGCAAAGCTTTGAATCGACGATAGACGCCGGCTTTAATGAATTCCACTTTCGCCCGATTATGAGCATGTACGCCCGGCGCGAGAACCCCGATGCCGAGGTACCACGCACCGCACGAGAGTTTTTCGGCATCCTGCGCGGCACCATGCGCGCCTGGATCGATGGTGAGCTGGATGAAGAAATCGCCGCGTACGACCAGCGCAAGGGCGGCCAAACAGAAACCTGGCTCGACTTTAACCAGCGCGTCCACCGCGCCCTCGACGATGCCCGCAAAGGCCCACGCGGCGAGCGCGTACTGGTGGTATCATCCGGCGGCCCCAAGGCGCTGGCGATGAAAAGCGTAATGGGCCTGTCCGACGATGGGGCGATTGAGTTGATGATGCAAATTCGCAACACCTCCACCACCCGCTTTAACTACAATGCCGAACGTATTTCTCTGGCCGCGTTTAATCTGCTGCCCCATCTCGAGCAAGGTGACAGGCATGACAGCATCACCATCGTTTAAAACGCACCTATTTATTGAATCCAAACTTAATTTAACCCAAACACCCACCTTTAATACCGCACACTTTGAAAAGAGGTAATACCCCATGAACTTCCAACACTCCCCCAAAGCTCTGGCACTGCAAGACTTACTCTTGAAGTTCATGAAGGAAGAAGTCTATCCGGTCGAGGAAGAATTCAAAGAGTATATGCACACCGTCGACAACCCCTGGGCAACGCCGCCGATCATGGTAGACCTGAAGAAGAAAGCCAAGGCCGCTGGCCTGTGGAATCTCTTCCTGCCCCCCCACGACGGCGAAGAAGGCGGTTTGAGCAATGTCGACTACGCCCCCCTGGCCGAAATCATGGGTCGCGTGCCCTGGGCACCGCTGGTGTTCAACTGCAACGCCCCCGACACCGGCAATATGGAAGTGTTTGTTAAATACGGTACGCAAGCCCAGAAGGATAAGTGGTTAACCCCCCTGCTCGCCGGTGAAATCCGCTCCTCCTTCGCCATGACCGAGCCCGACACCGCCTGTTCCGACGCCACCAATGTGGAATGCTCCATCGTTCGCGATGGCGACGAGTACGTCATCAACGGCAAGAAATGGTTTATTACCGGCATCATGCACGAAGCCTGCAAAATCATGATCGTGATGGGCAAGACCGATCCGGAAAACCCCAACCGCCATGTTCAGCAGTCGCAAATTCTCGTACCTAAAGACACCCCCGGCGTCACCATCGTGCGTCCTTTAACCACTCTCGGCTATCTCGGCGCACCACTGG
>QNFO01000238.1 GCA_003646355.1 Gammaproteobacteria bacterium | reverse complement strand
GCACACCGGCGATTTTGGTCGGCATTCAGCCGGATTTAGGCACGGCTCTGCTGATCTTTGCCGCTGGTTTTTTTGTGCTTTTTCTTTCGGGTCTGGGCATTACTTATTTACTGGGAGCGCTATTTTTTGCCCTTAGCGTGGCGCCGGTGTTCTGGTTTTATCTGTTGCGTGATTATCAAAAAACGCGGATCTTGACGCTGCTCGACCCCCAGTCGGATAAGCTCGGGGCGGGCTGGAATATTATTCAATCAACAACGGCTATTGGTGCCGGTGGTAGCTCGGGCAAAGGCTGGATGCAGGGCACCCAGTCGCAGCTGGATTTTTTACCCGAGAGCCATACCGATTTTATTATCGCCGTACTGTCGGAAGAATTTGGTTTTACTGGGGTCTTATGTCTGTTGCTGGTTTATCTGCTGATTATATTCAAAGGCATGATGATCAGTCTCAACGCACAGAGTATGTTTAGCCGCTTGTTGGCGGGTAGCATCACGCTGACATTTTTTGTCTATATATTTGTCAATATGGGCATGGTGTCTGGCATCTTGCCGGTGGTGGGGGTGCCCCTGCCAATGGTAAGTTATGGCGGTACGTCGATTGTGACCCTGTTGCTAGGGTTTGGTATGCTGATGGCAGTCAGCAAAGAGAAAAAACGGATGGGTGAACAGCTGTGAAATTATTGATGAAAATGGGAATTGTCAGTGTATTAATTGCCTTGCTGGCAAGTGTTGCACGGGTGAATGCGGGGCCTGAAAGGAGCTATCAAGGTAATGCCAAAGCGCAGGCCTTTATCGAGAAGATGGTTGCAGAGCACGGTGCCGATCGCGCCGAGTTAGACGCACTATTTGCTGGGGCGCAGTACAAGCAATCGATTATTGATGCCATGAACAGGCCTGCCGAAAAGGTCAAATTGTGGAAGGATTACCGCAAGATTTTCATCACGGAAAAACGCTTGCGTCAGGGTCTGCAATTCTGGCGCGAACAGCGCTCGTGGCTGGAAAAAATGCAGGCTGATTACGGCGTACCCATCGAATATGTGGTGGCGATTATCGGTGTTGAAACCTATTACGGTAGAGTCACTGGCAGCTATCGTGTTGTCGATGCCCTTTCAACCCTGGCTTTTGACTACCCGGCACGCAGCACTTTTTTCACGAAAGAGCTGGAGCACTTTCTGCTGTTGGCTAAAGAGCAAAAGCTCGACCCAGCTATATTGAAGGGTTCCTATGCCGGGGCTATGGGTTACGGCCAGTTTATGCCCTCCAGTTACCGCGCTTATGCCGTTGATTATGATGCAGACGGGGTGTCCGATATTTGGGCCAATCCGGCTGATGCCATTGGTAGCGTCGCCAATTACTTTGTTCGCCACGGCTGGCAGCGCGGTGAAAGCGTGGTAGTGCGCGCGCGGATTAGCGCCGATTACAATGCCGAACTGGTCAATAAACTGGTAAAGCCCAAGTTGAATCTTGCCCAATTAGCCGAGCAGGGTTTTACCCCCGTGCCTGAAATGAGCCCCGACGTGAAAGCGATTCCCCTGCGCTTACAGGGTCAGGCGGGTGTCGAGTTTTGGCTCGGTCTACAAAATTTTTACACTATCACGCGCTACAACCACAGCTTCCGCTACGCCATGGCGGTGACACAATTGGCTGAACAAATTGCCGAGGAGATGAATAAGGGTGGTTGAAGTTTTTTACCCAGCTAGTGTCGGCAGTTTGCTTAATAGCAGCAGTGTGCGGTTCTCAAGGGCAGCGACGTTAGCGGCGTTGATGCTCGCAAGCTTGAGTGGCTGCCAGAGTGGCGACTCTTTTGCGCGGCTAAAAGACAGCGGCCCTGGCCATGAGGTTGATGTTAGCCAGCTCGCCGATGCGGTTCCAAGAGTTGACCCGATCACTATTGCCGGCAACAAAAACCCCTACACCGTGAATGGCCGTACCTATCAATTAATGCCTTCTGCAAAGGGTTACAGTGAAGAGGGTATGGCCTCCTGGTACGGCAATAAATTTCACGGTCGCAAAACATCGAATGGTGAAACCTACAGCATGTACGGTATGACGGCGGCCCATAAAACCCTGCCCATTCCCGCCTATGTGCGAGTCACTAATTTAGCCAATGGCCGGCAGATTATTGTGCGGGTTAACGATCGAGGCCCCTTCCACGCCGGACGCATTATTGACTTGTCTTATGCGGGCGCTAAAAAACTGGGTTATCACCAGCACGGAACGGCACGAGTCAGAGTCGATGCTATAGACCCGGCTAATTTCCAGCGTAACAGCGTGTCAGCGCCGACCTTGAGTGAGCAGGTTAATAAGCTGGAGCAAATTCAGCCTTTGCTCGCGGTTTCGTCAGTCGCCCCTTTAATGCCCCTTGTTGCTGCACCTGTTGCCGCTAAAAAGCCGGCTGCCCAGCCCTTTTTACAGGTGGGTGTTTATAGTTCGATGAGCTCGGCAAAACAACTGCAAGAGCAATTGTCGGCAATTACAACTTACCCCGTTTCGGTGCGGCGTTTTGGCGAGATCAAAACGCCTGTTTTTAAAGTCTGGATTGGCCCCATAGTCGACCAGTTGCAAATGGTCGCGTTGCGAGAGCAGCTGATAGAACAGGGGCGACATAAACCTTTTGTGGTTAATGCTGTCCGAGATATCTAGTCGCTGTTGCTTTAATCGTTCTGCTAGCGAAGCGGCATGTTTGGCCATGCTATTATGCGCCCCGTATTTAATTCACGACGACGTAATAAATTCTGCTTTAAACCCGGTTACACGGTAGCCAATATTACATTGAAAACAAGGTTAATGATTATGTTGAAACCCCTTTCTGCGCAGCTTATTTCGCTGTTTATCATCGTCGCAAGCGCGCAGGCTCAGACCTTGATTCCGGCGTCGCCGCAACTGGCAGCGAAGTCGTGGATACTGATTGACGCGAATACCGGGCGGGTACTCGTTGAGGAAAATGCCGACTTACAGTTACCCCCTGCCAGCTTGACCAAAATGATGAGCTCCTATGTGGTGGCGGGCGAAATGGCCGACGGCAAGTTTACCAAGGCTGATAAAGTGCCTATTAGTGTTACTGCCTGGAAGATGGGTGGCTCTAAAATGTTCGTGCGCGAAGGCACCGAGGTTCTACTTGGTGACTTACTCAAAGGCATTATTATTCAGTCAGGCAACGATGCCACTGTGGCTGTAGCTGAATATTTGGCGGGCAGTGAAAGCGCCTTTGCCGATGTGATGAATCAGCAGGCCGTTTTATTGGGTATGAACAGTAGCTACTTTATGAATGCCACCGGGTGGCCGGCTAAGGGGCATATCACCACCGCCCGCGATCTCTCTTTGTTGGCCCAGGCTTTGATTATCGAACACCCCGATCACTACGCCTTATATTCAGAAAAATATTATGAATATAACGGTATTAAACAACCCAACCGCAACCGATTATTGTGGCGTGATAAATCTGTCGATGGCATGAAAACCGGCCACACCGAAGAGGCGGGCTATTGTCTGGTGGCCTCTGCCAAACGCAATGGTATGCGTTTGATTTCTGTGGTGATGGGTACGCGCAGCGAAGAGGCGAGAGCTCAGGAATCGCAAAAATTACTCACCTATGG
>QNFO01000237.1 GCA_003646355.1 Gammaproteobacteria bacterium | reverse complement strand
CATCGTAGCCATCGGCACTCAGTGGCTGGGTTTCACTAAAACCATTTTCAGAAATGACCGTGCGTTCATCCGTATCAAACACCTGCCAATAGGCAACCAGTTTAGCTTCACCGCTGGTGGTGCCGTGCAGCTGGTCGATACGTAAATCGATACGCCGCTGCCAGTCGTTCTCGCCAATATTGTAAGCACGAATTACTTGCCCAGCTTCGGCGGAAACTTCCTGGGCCATAAACACCCGCAAGCTGTCTCGCAGGGGTTCTGCCCATTGGTGATCACGGGCCGCACGCACTTCGCCGCTCCTGCTTTCCTGCACCAGGCCAAGGCCATCGATATAGGAAGCGACCACAACGGAGCCAAGCCCAACCACAGCACTTTGCTTTTCAACGGCAAATTGGCTCGATGCCTCACTGCGCAGTAGGTATTGATTGAGAGTCGGCACAGAACTGGTGCAGCCAGCGACGACAACGATTGCTAATAAGACTAAAAACTTCATTGGGCTTGAGCCTCGGGTATTAGATCGGGTTCCGGTGACACGGGGAAGATAATCGCGTTGGGTTTAATCGATAACTGTCGAATTAAGGCATCCAGACTAATTAGCGTCGCGTTCAAGGTGCTAACTGAAGAACCCAGGCTTTGCGCCATTTTCGAATTGGGCGAGAGACCATTCAGGACAATACGCAAGTCATTCAGCGTTGCCACCAGCTCCTTCGGTAAAGCCTGGGTGTCTTCGCTTGCCAAAACACTATTCACTGAATCTATTGACGCCGTCAAAGACGTCAAAGTCTTGTTAGCCCCCGCTACAGTTTCCTCGAGTGGCAAGGCATTGAGCTTTTCCAGAAAAGCACTCACCTGCTGCTCCAAACGAGCGACCCCGGTCTCTACACTGGGTATAACACTGTATTGCTCAAATTTTCCCAGCTCTGCCGGTTCTTTATCGGGAAAGTAATCGATGCTGATTAGCTGCTTGCCCGTGAGTAAATTCCCGGTCTCCAGAGAAGCACGCAAGCCATTTGCTCGAACGCCATGATCAATCACCTTCCTCAAGCCCTCAACAGCTTTCTTATTATCGCCTATCTCCAGAAGACCTGGCTCAAGATAAATTAAAACGGGAATGGCCTGCCCAGTACCTGACAGTCCTGCAGTCGCTAGCTCCTTAAGTAAAATACGCTCGACGCGACCTATTTCTATACCGCGGTATTCAACCGGCGCGCCCGGTACCAACCCCCGCAGTGACTGTGAAAATGCCACCACATAATAGGTTCCGTAACTGTAGGGGTGTTCGAGGATATCGTCGTAGGATGAGTAGAGCTTAAACTCCTGGCCGCTTTCGATAAGACCTCCCTTCGGTAGCCCAGGCACCCTGCCGAAGGACACCCCGCCGAGTAATATCGTGTCCATAGAACCCATGTCCACCTCAAAACCATCAGCTGAGGCTTTTAATGCGATGCCACTGGTATCCCAAAAACGCGTATCACTACCAATTAACTGATGATAAGGCGCATCGATAAAAATGTCGTAGTGCACCTGACGTCGCTCGGGGTCGAACTCCATGGCTTCAACACGCCCCACAGGGTAGCCCCGGTAAAGCACCGTATTACCCTCGCTGACAGATCCCGCATGATCAGTGTAGAGAGATAAGCGTAATCCCGGTGCGTCTGCCGGGGTTAGAGGTGGGCTTTCAAGACCGAGAAAAGCCTCTTTTTCATTAACACCGCTACCGGGTGCCATTTCGATATAAGCACCCGACAAAATAGTACCTAGCCCCGAAATTCCACCAGCACCCACACGGGCACGCACTATCCAGAAACGCGTATCGTCGACCAACAGGTGTCGCGTGTTTTGATCGAGCTTGATCGTCGCCGTGACACCGGACAAATCTTTTTTGATACTGACACTCTCGACCACACCGACGTTGACACTGAGCAGCCTGATTTTAGTTTTGCCCACTTCAAGGCTATCGGCTGTTTCAAAATCGATGGTGATGGTCGGCCCCTGTGTCATCATCGAGTGCGCAACAATTATCACCCCGACAATAAGCGTCACCAACGGCAGAATCCAAATTGCAGAAAACTTTCTACCACTGCTTACCGTGGCTTTCATTTCACTCATCGTTACTTTCCCTTTGGTCCCACATCAATCTTGGATCGAAACTTTCCGCCGCTACCATAGAGACCATCACCACTGCCGCAAAGGCAACGGTCGCTGTTCCCGGGTGAATAACGATCAAATTCGTTAAATTAATTAATGCTACTAATATTGCCACCACAAACACGTCAATCATTGACCACTTGCCAACAAACTCGGTAATTCGATATAAAACGGTGCGCTGACGAGCAGTCTCCGGCGGGCCATTACGCACGCTCCAGCACAGGTAAAACATCATCGCGAGTTTGCTGGATGGAATCATCACGCTGGCAAAAAATATAATCCCGGCAATCGCTATGGAACCCATATCGATTAACAACACCACACCACCGATAATGGTACTGGGTGTGGGTTGACCCAGTTGGTCGGTAATCATAATCGGTAATAAGTTGGCAGGGATATAGAGCACACAGGCGGTGAACAACAGGGCCAGGGTACGCTCAACACTATTCGATTTACGCAAGTGTAAGGCAGCACCACAGCGCGGGCAGAGATGATGATCGGCATCGGCCAACTTGAGACAAATATGGCAGGAGGCAAGACCCTGAGAGGCAGCCGTCATGGGCGTATCAGGTGCCCTATCAGATGACATATCAACGGGTAAACCCGTCGGCGCATCAGCCGATATATCACTCATGATTGCAGTCTCTCAATACGCCGCCAACACTGGGCGCGATCAAGCCCCGACAGCGATAAAATGAACAGCAGGCTGAACACCGCGTAGGCCCAAAACGAAAGACCCATCACCACCGTCGCCATATTGCCAACCTTCACCAGGCTAACTAATACCCCAATAAAAAAGACTTCAACCATGCACCAGTTTTGCAGGGTATAAATGAGTCGCCCTACAGGGCGTAACCAGTGATAGTGTCGCTCATTGTGTAAAGCGACATTCAAAACCAGTATTAAAACGAGTACCAGGGCTGGAATAAAAATAATAAAGGCCGCCACTAAAAATGCCAGACCCGGCATGCCATCGCGCAACAGGTTGAGAGCCGTTTGCGGCAGGGTCATCAAACTTTCCAGACCACTGGCTTTGAAAGACATAAAGGGATAAGAACAAGCCAGTACCAACAGGATAAGCGCTGAAGAACTATAGGCAATCACCCGGCTTGTTTCGTCGGCACGATAAGTAGAAAGAAAATGTCCGCAACGCGAGCAACGCGCAGACTCGCCATCCTTCAATATCGAAATATCAAATATCACATCACAGGATGGACAAGCGACATAATCGTCGAGGCTAGTGCCTGTCTCTTCGTTTATTATTTTCAGGTCACACTCCATCGTGTACTTACACTAAGCCATTGATACTTAGTCAAACTCAGTCGCCGACTATACATTAAAGGCTTGCTTGGATTCAATTTCGAAGTGCATAACATTTAAGCCGCAATTTTTAGCAAATGTTCCTGCATGATCTTGGCGGGTGTTTCGTAGTCTAATGCCTTCCTCGGT
>QNFO01000236.1 GCA_003646355.1 Gammaproteobacteria bacterium | reverse complement strand
GTAAAAGTGGTAAAAAACAAAGTGGCGCCGCCATTTCGCCAGGCCGAATTTCAAATCCTCTACGGCATTGGCATCAATCGCATGGGCGAGATTATTGACCTGGGCGTAAAGTGTGGCTTTGTCGATAAGGCCGGTTCCTGGTATTCCTATAAAGGCGACAAAATTGGTCAGGGTAAAACTAACTCCTGTACCTACCTTCGTGAACACCCTGAAATTGCCGCTGAAATTGAAGACAATATTCGCCTGCAATTACTCGGTGATCCAGAAGCTGAGGCGAAAGCGAAGGAAGCCGAAGTGGCAGCAGATGCTGCCGATAAAGTTGAAAGCTAGCTTTTAACAGCTATTGAAAAGGGCGCCTAAGTGGGCGCCCTTTTTTGTACTTTATTTTTGTTGCGCTTGAGCCCTTAGCGCGCGATCAAAGCTCTACGGGATAACCCGCTGCAATCCAGTTAGGCATGCCGGTGTGACTAACACAGACCAGATTATTAACCCCGATAAGCGATAGGTTAGTAAGCGCCGTTTGTGCCCGTCGTCCAGAGCGGCAGTACATATAGACTTTATTGTAAGCCTGCAATTCTTCGGCTCGGCTACTTTCGCTGCCGAGGGGGATATTGATACTACCGGGTACATGTCCCTCGGCAAATTCTTCGGCGCGACGGTTATCGACGATAACCTCATCATCACCGAGTTGTTGCCAGGAACTGTGTAAATCACTCATTGAAAAATCTTCGTGCACATAGCGCCGCGGATTGTAGTCCACGCCAACGCCGACATTGGCGGGTACGGCTTCGTTAATTTTCTTCGGCATATCCAGATTGAGATTGTTCATAATCTCAATAAAGTCACCGACATTTTGTCCTCCGCCCAGGCGAGGGTTCCAACGCTTTTCTTCACCAATACTCGAGCTGGTCCTTCCCTTGTAGTCGTGGGCCGGGTAGACGATGGTCTCATCGGGCAAGGTAAATAGCTTATTGTTGACATTGTCGTAAAGCAACTGGGCATCGCCCTCCTGAAAATCCGTTCTGCCACAACCGCGAATCAAAAGAGTGTCACCAGTAAATACCTTGTCATCGATGTGGTAACTCATGCAACCACTAGTATGACCGGGTGTGGCGAGGGCTTTAATGGTGTAGTTGCCGAGCCGGAGTTCATCGCCATCCTGCAGAGCAATATCGATGGCCTCGATACCGGCTGATTGACTAAACACGATTTTCGCACCGGTCTTTTGTCGCAGTAAGCCAGCAGACGTAATGTGGTCGGCATGAGCGTGGGTTTCGAACACGTAAAGCAGCTCAATGCCCAGTTCTTCGACATACTGTAAATCCCGGTCAAACTGCTCCATCACTGGGTCAATCAGCGCACCTTCATGGGTTGCGGTATCGACGATAAGATAGGTGTAGGTAAAGCTGTCCCGATCAAATAGCTGCCTGCATAGCAAACCGGGTGGGAGTGTTTCAGTAGTCATGGCGGGACCTTTTATTCCTGTTGTGCAAGCAGCATAGTAGGGATGAGCAGTGGTTTAAAGCCCTCTAAACAGATTAGGCGTAAAAAGCTGTAGAGGGCGATTACTCAGGATCAGTAGACGCCGATATCAAGATAAGAGCGGGATATCTTGTCGATGGCGACAACATAAGATGCGGTACGGTAATCACTGACTTTATCATTACTGTCGAATACAGCTTTAATTTGCTGGAATGACAGACGC
Organism: Gammaproteobacteria bacterium; assembly: GCA_003646355.1. Next base: position 1,893 of record QNFO01000236.1, on the reverse strand, counting down.
ATGGTGTCATCGAGCCCAGAGCGCACGAGATCCAGTTCATCAGCACCCTGCACTAGTTCTTTTTGTATCCACTCGGGTATGGGCTGATCGGTCATGCTTTGAATGGCGCTAAGCATATGGCCGCCACGCATTTCATCGTAGCGCCGTTCCATACGGCCAAAACGTATATGGGCAAGATTGCGGACCCACTCAAAATAGGAAACCGTTACACCACCGGCGTTAACGTAGGCGTCGGGTAAAATCACTATGCCGCGTTTACGCAGTATTTCGTCGGCCTCAAAGGTAACAGGCCCATTAGCGGCCTCGACAATTAATGAGGCCTTTATTCGACCGGCATTGTCAGGCGTTATTTGCCCCTCCATGGCGGCAGGTATCAAAATATCGCAATCCATTTCCAACAGGCTTTTACCATCGGCAACAAAGTTGGCATCGGGGTAGCCAATAATTGTTTTGTGTTCAACGATGTAGTCGCGAATGCCCTGGATGTCGAGGCCATCCTCTTTGACCAGTGCGCCATCTTTTTCAATGATGCCTATGATTAGGCATTCATCCTCCTCCTGCAGTAATTTTGCGGCATGAAAGCCAACATTACCCAGACCCTGAACAATGACACGCTTACCGCCAAGCCCACCTGTAAAGCCGGCATCAGCAACGCAGTCGGAATGACGAAAAAACTCGCGCATAACATAGACCACACCACGTCCCGTTGCCTCGGCACGGCCGCGAATACCGCCGTGGGCGACGGGTTTGCCGGTAACGCAGCCGGTGTAGTTAACATCTTCAGGGTGGAGGTGCTTATAGGTATCGGCAATCCAGGCCATCTCTCGTTCGCCGGTGCCCATATCGGGAGCGGGCACGTTGGTTGCAGGGCTGAGAAAGCCCTTTCGTATCAGCTCCCGAGCCAAGCGCCGGGTGATTTTCTGCATATCATCGCGGCTGTATTTACTGGGGTCTATCAATAAGCCGCCTTTTGAGCCACCGAAGGGCACATCGACAATGGCGCATTTATAAGTCATCAACGCGGCCAGGGCTTCTACTTCATCCTGATTGACGATAGTGGCATAGCGAATGCCCCCTTTGGCCGGTAGTCGGTGGCTACTGTGTACAGAGCGCCAGCCGGTAAAAACTTCTATCGTGCCATTAATCTCTACCGGAAAATTAACTTCCAGTGTTGCGGTGCAGGCCTTAATGGCAGCAGCGATGCCGGGATCAATGGCAAGCACCTCAAAAGCGCGATCCGCCATGTGATTGACACTTTCAGTGAAAGATAATGTTCCCAGTTCATTTGCCATAATATGTCCCTTTTATTACTTATTGTGTTTTTAGGGCCGACTAAAATATCGCGTTAAGCGTCATTAATCGTATAAGTTTTATACCTTAGCAGTGGGTCGTATTACAAGTTGTGACTTGAGCTGAGTTTTGTAAAAGCAGTTTACAGACTGAATAAAGATATTTTTAAGCCCTCTCATAGTCGTGGAGTGCTGTTTCAATTTTAGTTTTTTCGTTAATACTGGGCTGTGAAATTAACAATTTTTTGCAGCTGCAATAATACGTGGCGATGATTCTACTGAAAGGCTGAGCAGGCAGCTGCCAATGCCGAGGCGGTTTTTTTTACACCTATAAATCTTGCTCATTCCTATCCTGATTGACCTACACTGAGATGATAAGTGACTTGAATCAATTAGGCTTTTTCAGCTCAAGCCTATTATAAAAATAATCAAAAAAACCCCCTTAAGGGAGTTTGCTCAATGCATGTAAAGCCACTGAGTAGCGAAGCATGAATAGTGAAGCAAAAGCTGTAAGCATTAACACGCCAGCTAACGAATTAATGACCATCGATGGCAACCAGGCGGCGGCCATCATTGCCCACCTGTGTAATGAGGTCATCGCAAT
>QNFO01000235.1 GCA_003646355.1 Gammaproteobacteria bacterium | reverse complement strand
TGGGCGGTAGTGGGTCGTTTTATCGACAAAATACGCTTGCCTGTTTTTTCAGCGATACGATCCATTTGTCCGCGAATCTCATTGAAAATAGAACTATTCTCAGGCTTGTAATCGACAGTGAGCTTGCCTTTATTGAGGCTTACAACGCCATCCATCGCATCTTTACCCATGCCCGCAATAAAGGTGCCTTGTCTGAGTTTATTGGCGATCCAGCCCGGTAGACGCAGCTTATCTGGGCACGGCAATGGCGCTTCAATAATGAAAGGTTGATCGGCTTCTTCCGCCTCGGTCTCTCCTTTTAATCGCACATAACCGTTGACGGGTAGGCTTTGACTCATGTCATGAAATTTGTCTTGCCAGTCCCAGTAAGCAAAGTAATCGCCATTGCTACCAAAGGTCTTGCCCAGCTGCGGCATACCGCCTAGCCCTTTGTCACCATCGCGACTATGCAGTAATAAGTGAAGCGTATTCACTGTGCCAGCAGCAACAATGACGTGCTTCGCATAGTGGCTTTCAAACTGGCCTGTGTGGTGATTTTCAACTTTTACACAGTAGCGAGTTTCACCCGTGTTCGTTTCTTTTCTAATGGCCAGGACTTCTTGCTGGTCACATATTTCCAGTCCCTGTTTCATCGCCCGGTATAAATACGCCACTTCTAACGGTGTTTTAGCACCATCTGGTGAGCCGAGAAAACCACCCTCACCACAACCAATTTCACGCCGTCGAACACCGTCTTCAGTGGTAATTTCCCTGGGGTTTCCAGGCTCTTTTGGAAACAGAAACCCCATTTTTAAATCACCAACTTCAGGGCCGCTATGAACATCATCAGAATGGGAAAAGCGTTTGCGAATCGATTGAGGGATATGCTCATCACCGGGAGTGCTCGCGCCCATCCGTTTCAGCACCTCAGCATAGTGACCTGCCATCATGTCTTCACTCAAGCCACTGTCTATATCGTCCCAATAGCCCGGCATAGGTGGCGGCATATTCAAACCACCGTAAGCATGACTGCCGCCACCCACATTGGAGGAGCAGAGAATATTTAAACCCTTGCCGATTAAGACTTCGTAAAAGCCCTTTTTATTGAGCGTGATACGACCGCCAGGCAGCTTATCATTGCGTATCGTGCGCACTGCTTTTGTCCAGAAGTGCCGCCCCTCTGTGGGGAAGGGAACTCGATTAGGAATATTCTGAGACGCATTGGGAATACTATCTCGCCAGGGGCCCCTTTCCAGAATCTTGACCTTAAAACCCGCCTCGGCAATACGCGAAGCCGAGATAGCGCCACCAAAGCCACTACCAATAACAATTACATCTACTTCAGTCGTCATATCGATCCCCCTCTAAGCGGCCGCACGTGCAAGGCGACGTGGGTGGTAAATGTAAAAACCAATAGCCAGTGCATACATAAAGGGTACATCGCCCCACATATGTGCCATTTCGCCGTGTAGTGTTAAGGCGTAATAAGCCATTACCGTGCCATGTAAAACGCTAGAGATAATCGCGTAATCAATAATAATCATGTGGCGAAGGGGGTCTTTAGCGGCCATCAGAAAGCAAATTGCCATGGCATAGTACATCGACACAATCATATGCTCATCAGCCATATTCACTGCGGGGTAAGACCAGCGGAACAGGCTAGGTAATAATTCCACAAAAATAGGTAGTGCAAAAAATGACAAGCCAAGTACCACCAGTGCGATAGAAAATCGGCGCATAGCCGGGTTATCACCTTGATATAGCATAGTTTTTCTCCAAATCGACATATTTTAGACGTACCTCAATCAGGCCGTCATATTCAAGAGGAGCGGACTTTAGCATCAAGCTTATTGAATATACAAATACTTAAATATATAAATAGTCGAATATATAAACTATAATTCGCAAAAATCAACGCCAAAAAATAAAATTTAACCGTCAATACAAGCGACACTACAGGGAATAATTATGTTTGATTTCGAAAAATTTATAGAAGACTGCAAGAAGGCTGCTTTAAGCGACAAGCCTCAACAGCAAGTCAAAGCCCTAATGGAGGATGCCTTCAGTGACCCCGTGGCTTTGCAACAGGCTCTGGATGAGGCTAGCCCTGAGAAGAGCGTTGCCCCACTCTATGCCGATGAAAACCTTACTGTATTACGCGTAGCCACTCCCGCAAACTTCGTTAGCCCGATTCATAATCACTTAATGTGGGCAATGATCGGCATTCTGGAAGGCGAGGAAAAGAATTACATCTATCGCCGTACCAGTAATGGCGGTGTAGAAGTGGAACAGGAAGTTGTATTAACACCAGAAACGGGTATTTTCACCCTCCCTGCCGACGCCATTCATGCCATTGAAATTGCGCCAAACAAGCCGCTGTATGGTCTACACGTTTACGGGGGAAATATTCTCGAACGCTCTAGTCGCAGTATGTGGGACCCAGAAACGGCGGAAGAGCTACCCTACAACTTCAACCAGCTAATGGACTTTTGTAAAGTACTCGTTACCCAACGAGGAGGCGCTACATAGTAATCCGACTTGAAGCGCCCCCCGTCCTTCCTGCCATCTGTTAAGCAGGAAGGTGGACGACATTTGCACAAACACAAAGCATTGAGGGGGTTTAGTTGGTGTAAACCAGTACCAATGAGCGTCAACTAAGCGATGACAACTTTGACGCAGGCATAGTAATACTCAATTTTTTTATATTAAGGTTATCAGGCTAGCAAGAAACCCTGCACTTCGTAAATTATCGAATAGCCCGGACTATCGATAATGAGCTAGTTGCCGTAGCCAGGCTATTCCCACCCTCGAATATCTTAACTTTACTCTTCAATTGGTGCGGTCAAGCTGGCTTATCTGCATAGCTCACACCCATCCCCGCCCGCACATCATTATTCACACCGTACTGAGGTATCGGGAAGCGCAGACCATTACGAGACAAAGCTTCTAGCCCTTGAATAACTTTTGGTAAATAGGACGATGGAATAGCCATTAGCAACGCGTCCTTCATCACTCCGCCGTAGCGACGCTCGGCGAAACACACAGGCGGGATCAGGTCTTTGATTTGTGATTCCAAAGGACAATTATTCGGGATGCCCACTGTTATCGCCTCTGGCTAGATGGCCAGGTTAACTATGTCGTTACAGCAGGATTTATGGCTAACTAAAATTTGAATGATCGGCCCTATAATGGGCTCAAATACTTGTCCGCCACTGGCGTTTTCAGCTCATTTCAGCGATAAGCTTCTGTCACAACTAAAGTGTCTTGGCTTCTGCGTTACGGGGTCAATAAACGTAAGCGCCTTTGCCAGTAACTGTAAGGGTGCTGAATAGTTATCGGCCGATAGTGGCTGTAATTGTGGGTAATATTTGTCATTCAGTATCGGCCAGCCCAATGCCCGCATGTGAACACGCAATTGATGGGTTTTACCCGTAACGGGGTTTAACTCAAATAAGGCCTTTTCAGTAGTTTGTTGCAAGCACCGAATCACCGAGTGGCTATTGGCTTCGCCCTCGCTTACACGCATACAAAAGCGTGGATTGGATCGTACGATACGATTTTTAATTTCCCACTCCTGGCCTATAAGGTTTTCACCGTCACTGATTTGGGCAATGGCCTGGTAGGTTT
>QNFO01000234.1 GCA_003646355.1 Gammaproteobacteria bacterium | reverse complement strand
GGCCACTGGGACGGTGACACTCTAGTTGTTGAAACAACCAACTTCACGGGCAAAACACCCACCTTCCCTATGCCCATCAATCTGGTTGACCCGTCTCTGAACGGCGTTGTTGGCACTGGCGAACACTTTACCCTGATTGAGCGTTTCACTCGCACCAGTGATTCCGTCATCGTTTACGAATATACAGTGACTGACCCCAGCACCTTCACCAAGCCCTTCACTGTTGCCATCCCGCTAAAAGCCAGTGATAGCCAAATCTTTGAATACGCTTGCCATGAAGGCAACCACGGCGCAGCAGGCATGCTGTCAGGTGCTCGACAGGAAGAAAAAGAAGCCGCAGAAAAGCAGCAATCACACTAAGCAGTAACGCAAGAAAGGGGGCATTCAGCAATAACATTGCGAATGCCCCCTTTCCGTTTTAGACCATCAATAAGCTCTCGGCTACACCACCCTTAACGCATTAAAGAGAACCTAAGAAAGCATCCGGCACCTCGTTCCATGCCTCGCGTTCAATTTCATAGGGGGCACTTTCACTGTGGCAGTTTTCACCAAAGACTTGCGTCGTTCGACTTTCTTTATCGTAGGCATCCCACCCCGGCTTACCGTCACGGGCAAAAGCCACCCAGGCATCCATTGTCTGTTTAGCTAGCGCATCTGCAGCTGGCCCCTCACCATAAAACTTCGCTGCACCCTTCTTCTTGTGGGTACCAAAAACATAGGCTAATTCGACGGCGTGGCAAGACTTCATCACGCCTTTGGCCGATGGCGACTGCCAGTCAAACAAGTAGGAATAAACCTGACTATTGTGGGCTTGTTGAGCCTCTAGCAAGCGCAGTGCTGGCATACGGAAAATACGGTCGGTCTGAATGGCGATAAAGATTTGCGGCGGCGTGGGCTCAATACCCCGCTGCACTAGTGCTTCTTTATAAGCCGCAACCAAACCGGGAATGTAAGCGGGGTCGACCAGATAACCCAGCCGCTTGACCATCATCTCGTCATCTAGCTTGGTAATTGCGGGCTGAAAGGCACCAAACAACTGCCACTCATCAAGGGTACTGCCAGCCATTATGGGTACCGAGGCAACACCACCCTTGCGCACGGTTTCGATGGGTAGGTCGGGTAAAACCTTGCCATCCACTACCGGGCGAAACGGCAGGCTGCCGATTTTTGACAGGGGATAGCCTTCCACCTTGCCGCCTTCAATGCGCCGTTGGGCGCGCAGCAGATCGTCCATATTCGCCGCCATCAAGCCCTGGGCGTCGAGCTCGGTAAATTTCATAATCGCCTCGCCCACCAGTGTGCCCGACGCTTTCGTCGCCACGGTATGACAGGCACCCGACTGGGGAATGGCTTTGTGGAACAGACCCTGTGCCGCCGGCAAACCCAGTAGCGCACCGATGCTCATGCCCCCTGCCGACTCACCAAAAAGAGTCACATTGTCGGGATCACCACCAAATAATTCAATATTGTCCCGCACCCATTCCAGCGCTTTCACTTGGTCGAGTAGACCTTCATTACCAGTTGCGGGAATACGTCCATCGGTCGCTTCATTTAAATTGGCAAAGCCCAACAAGCCCAAGCGGTAATTAATGGTCACCACCACCACATCACCGTGCTGGCTCAACTCGCGGCCTTCATAAACCCCCTGGCTGCTAGCGCCAATGGTAAAGCCGCCACCGTGTATCCACACCATCACCGGGCGATTAGCGAAGTCGGCAGCGGGTGTCCAAATATTGAGGCTCAAACACGCTTCGTCCTGCTCCCCCAGCTCGGCACCCATAATCGCCACCATGTCGGAGCGGTATTGCGGTGCCCATTTACAGTACTCACTGCCGTCAATAACACCGGCGCAGGCCCAGGGGTCTGCCGGTGGCTGCCAGCGCAATTCACCCATAGGGGGCGATGCATAGGGAATACCTTTAAAGGCTAAAATACCGTCCTGCTCCTGGGCTTTAACCTTGCCAAAACTGGTGTCGACGACTGTCATATTATTACTTCCTTTAGATTTAAAATTCGTTTCATACCCGCTCCTTACGTGTCAGGCCAAGCAAAAAAATTGGCGATCCACTCGACCGAAGTATTTTTATTCTTATACAGTTCAATTAATACGTTTTACTGATTCAGTTTTTAGTTGGTGTTCTTTCAATAACTCAGTAAATATTAATTATTAAACAGGCATTAATCTTTCAGCTGGTTTTGCAGTGCCGTAAGAAAGCTCTCGATACGTGCAGCATTGGCACCCAGATCAGAAACACCGACCCGGGACACCGAGCGCACATCGACAACAAAACTTTCTGCTACTGCCGATTTATCGTTGTCCGGACTATCAGCCGCTGCTTTTGCGGGCACCGCTGTAGCGCGAAGTCGAATCACAATATCGTCGGCAAAACCCATTAGCGGCGTGGTAATCACTGCCTCGATATGTCCCCGGCTTTTATTTTCGCCCAGCACCCGCCAATTATTGGTGCTAATCACCGTCTTAACCGCAGTCCAAATTTCTGCTTTGCTAGCGGACAACTGCAGGGGCGCCAATTGTGGATAGCCCGCACGCTGTTGCTCGGCCAGGGCCTCACCCCCGTGCTCCAGGCTGTTTTCACGCGGCCCACGTTCGGCCTGAGCAAAGACAAAAACCGGGGGCTGGCTGAGATCCGTACTAATATCGTGAATGGGCGGCGCCTGAAAACCCGCCAGGCCAATCTGCTTAACAACCAGGACCACCGGCAATAAACAAAAGGCCAACCACAACGGCAATTTACCGACGCGCTGCTTTCTCGCCAAACGTCGAGCAATTAATGCCCCTGCTGTCATCGCCAAAATGGCACAGGCAATAAGACCCAGTCCGAACGTCGTAAAGCTAATACCGAAAGGCAACAAACCAAAACGAACAGACAAAGCCCCGGCAAATACAAATAACAAGCTCAGTAGAGCGGCAAACCCCATCACCTTTATTAACTCTCGCCAGCTTCTGGCTCAAACTTTAATGACAAAGAATTAACGCAGTAACGCAGGCCCGTCGGTTTAGGGCCGTCGGGAAAAACGTGCCCCAAATGACTACCGCAGTGGGAGCACATAATCTCGGTACGCTCCATGCCGCGAGTGCTATCGGTCTCTGTATCAATACTTTTTTGATCGGCCAGCGCAAAAAAGCTCGGCCAGCCGCTGCCGGAATCGTACTTGGCATCGGACTCAAATAAGGTGTTTTCGCAGCAGGCACACACATAGTTGCCGGGCGAGGTCTCGGTGTAATACTCACCGGTGAACGGTCTTTCAGTGCCTTTCTCGCGGCAAATTTCAAATTGCTCCGCCGAGAGTTTTTCACGCCAGTAGTCTTCGTCTTTCTCTTTCCAGTCTGTCATGGTCTCTTTCTCTTAGTTTGTTTTTTTCAATTAGTTAAAGTCTGCGCCCCGCTAAGCGCCTGCAAGTGCAGACAATACGCTACAATTCGCCCCCTATTCAAAACATAAACACTTTTCATTCGTCGGGAAGCACATCGCCATGAGGCATTTTCAAAAGTCTACCAAATTAGACAGCGTTTGTTACGACATTCGCGGCCCCGTTCTCGATCAGGCCCACCGGCTTGAAGAGGAAGGCCACCGTATTCTTAAACTGAATATTGGGAACCCCG
>QNFO01000233.1 GCA_003646355.1 Gammaproteobacteria bacterium | reverse complement strand
CACTTTCGCCTACACCACCGCGCTGAATTATTTGCTGCGGAAAAACTCCCTCCAACGAATGCAGGTGGGTGATACTTCAACGGTATTTTGGGCTGAAAAACCCAGCGACTTTGAAACAGCTATTGTCGATGTTTTCGGCGAACCGTCCAAAGATGATCCCGACAAAAACACCCGAGCCGTCGCCAGTCTCTACGACTCAATTCACGGTGGTTTGTTGACTAGTAAGGAGGGCCAAATTCGATTTTACGTGCTCGGCCTTGCACCCAATGCCGCTCGTATCGCTATTCGTTTTTGGCAGGTAGCAACGGTTGCTGAACTAGCCCAGCGAATTCGTCAGCATTTCGATGATGTGGCCATTGTGCATGGCGATAGGCAGCTACCTCATTTGCCGCTTTTTCGACTGCTGGTGGCTACCGCGACCCAGGGCAAAGCCGACAATATTCCTCCGAATATTGCTGGTGAAACCATGCGCAGTATTTTATCGGGTCAGCCTTATCCCCATTCGTTACTCAGTGCAGCAGTTCGCCGTAATCGTGCCGAACAAGAAGTGACTTATTCTCGTGCAGCGCTGATCAAGGCCTGTATTAACCGCCTGACCCGCTATCAAAACCGCGAAACTCAAAACCCAGACTTTCAAAACTCAGATTCTCAAAATTTAGGCTCTCAACGTACAGAAACCATGGAGGAACTCAAAGTGGCTCTAGATGAAAATAACAGCAACATAGGCTACCGGCTGGGACGGCTGTTCGCCGTTCTGGAAAAAACCCAGGAAGAAGCCAACCCCGGTATTAATGCAACAATTCGAGATCGCTATTACGGTGGAGCATCCAGCACGCCAGTAAGCGTTTTTTCGACCTTACTGAAATTGAAAAACCACCACATCAGCAAACTTGATAACAAAGGTCGGGCGACTAATCTGGAAAAACTGATTGGTCAAATTATGGAAGAGATTATCGATTTTCCGCCTAACCTGTCAATGCCGGATCAAGGCCGCTTTGCCATTGGCTATTACCACCAGCGCCAGGATTTCTTTAAGAAAAAACCTCAGACAACTACCGATACAACCCAGGGAGAAACAGCATGAATTTGGAAAACCGCTACGACTTTGTACTGCTATTTGACGTAAAAGACGGCAACCCTAATGGCGACCCCGATGCGGGTAATCTCCCGCGTGTCGATGCGGAAACCGGCTGCGGTCTGGTCACCGATGTCAGTATCAAACGTAAAGTGCGTAACTTTGTTGGCCTGGTCAATGGCGAGCAACCACCGTATGAAATCTACATTAAAGAAAAGGCAGTTTTAAATTTACAGCATGAACGTGCTTATGTCGGCATTGGCGCTGAGGAAGAGCTAAAGTCAGATAAAAAACGAAAAGGCAAAGGCGAGACGGTTGAAAAAGCTCGACAGTGGATGTGTCAGAACTTCTACGATGTCCGCACCTTTGGTGCGGTTATGTCCACCGGGGTTAATTGCGGCCAGGTTCGCGGCCCGGTACAACTGACTTTTTCACGCTCAGTTGACCCTATTGTCGCCAGCGAACACAGCATCACCCGTATGGCCGTAGCCACTGAAGCCGAAGCTGATAAGCAAGACGGCGATAATCGCACTATGGGTCGAAAGCACACTGTGCCTTATGGTCTCTATGTGGCGCACGGATTTATTTCCGCTCACCTCGCCAACCAAACCGGCTTTTCTGAAACGGACCTTGAACTGCTGTGGCAATCCCTTGCCAATATGTTTGAACACGACCGTTCCGCTGCGCGGGGCGAGATGGCTACCCGAGGTTTATATGTGTTTAAACACGACAGCAAACTGGGCAATGCCCCGGCCCATAGTTTGTTTGAGCGCATCGATCCTTCTTTGAAAGACGGCGTGACCGTGCCCCGTGCTTTTAAGGATTATCAGATTGATATTGATGAAACCGATATGCCCAACGGCGTTACGCTTAACAAAATTGTGGGTTAGTCTATGGACTATTGAATTGGGAGAGCCGCTCATGAGCACCGCCAAACAAGAAGTTGAAACCCTGCTAAAAACACTACCGGAGGACTGCACATTGGAAGACGTGCAGTACCACCTGTACGTTATTGAAAAAATTCAGCGCGGTTTAAGCCGAGCTGACACCGAAGGTGTTGTTGATCAGCGAGCCGTGGAAGAGAAGCTTGGCAAATGGACGAACACGTAGTTTGGTCGCCGGAAGCCGTTGAAGACCTGGAGGCAATTGCTGAATTTATTGGCAGAGATTCCGCTTTTTACGCCAGTTCAGTGGTCACCAAAGTTCTGGCCGTTAGCCGCAGTCTGACAGAAGCACCGCTCATTGGTCGCATCGTACCCGAATTGGAAAATAATCAAATTCGCGAGCGCTTTATCTACAGCTACCGGCTAATTTATCGGATCAGGGATGATGATATTTTGGTGGTCGCGATCATCCACGGCAAACGCTTGATCGAAGGAGTAACAGACCGTTTTGGATGAAGAATTACTACCCGTAATGATCTCGGCGCTACAGCATTACAGCTATTGTCCACGCCAGTGTGCCCTGATTCATCAGGAGCAAACCTTTACCGAAAATGTTTACACCTTGAGAGGCCAGCGGGTTCATAAACGGGTTGATGAACCGGGCACCCGCATCGAAGATGGCATTCAGGTGGAGCGTGCTTTACCTCTGCGACACAAAGGTTTGGGTTTGATTGGCAAGGCCGATGTGGTCGAAGTGTTGCCCGATGGCAGTCTTTGCCCGGTCGAGTACAAACACGGCCCAAAACGTAAAAAACAGCACGATGATATACAGGTCGCCGCCCAGGCTATTTGTCTGGAAGAAATGACCGGCAAGGCCATCCCCGTGGGTGTTATTTACCACCACAGCTCCCGTCGCAGGCGAGAAGTACCCATTGATGACGCGCTGCGCAAACGCGTTGAAGAGACGGTAATTGCTGCACGTCAGTTATTGTTATCCGATAAATTACCGCCGCCAGTGGATGACCCCAAACTCTGCAAGGCCTGCTCACTGCGCGATGTTTGTCAACCAGAATTATTAGCATCCCAGGGGCGTTTGGCGCGGTTATCGAAAAACTTGTTTCACCCCGAGACCGATTAATGAGCGTGTTTCTTAACACTCTCTATATCACCACGCCCGATGCTTATTTGCGGCTAGAAGGTGAAACTGTTTGCGTGATGATTGAAAAAGAAAAACGCCTGCAAGTGCCGCTGCATCACCTCAACGGCTTCGTACTATTTGGCCACACCATGATGAGCCCCGGCTTAATGGGCCGCTGCGCCGACGATGGCCGTTCAGTGGTTTGGCTCGGTCGTAACGGCGACTTTCGTTTTCGCCTGCAAGGCCCGGTTAACGGCAACATATTACTGCGCCAGGTACAGTTCCAAAAAGCGGCGGACTCACCCCAAACGCTGGTGCTGGCTAAAGCCTTTATTGCAGGCAAACTGCGCAATAGTCGCCAGGTGCTGATGCGTGCCGCTCGCGAATCAAAGAACGATGAGGAGCAGGCAGAACTTGGCAAAGCGGCCAAACTACTCGAAAGCAATATTCGCAAACTTGAATTTGCCGAAAACCTCGACAGTGTGCGCGGCCTAGAAGGTGACGGTGCACGTATTTATTTTGGCCAACTTACCACCATAAT
>QNFO01000232.1 GCA_003646355.1 Gammaproteobacteria bacterium | reverse complement strand
CTTCGTCCAGACTTGTTCAGAGGCTCCTTAAGCAGCGGATGAATCAGCAGTAAAAAATAATAGGCAAAGAGTATGAGTGATTTAACGTCGGCAGAGATAATGCCTCCCGCAAAACCCCAGCCGCGAATTACCGCCTGCGCAGCGCCGTATTGGCAGCATGCCAAAGATGAAAAACTGGTGCTGCCCTATTGCGGTGAGTGTGAGGCTAGTTTTTATTATCCGCGTCTCTGGTGTCCCACCTGTTTTAATCAGGATATTAGCTGGAAGCAGCTCAGTGGCAAAGGCAAGGTGTATAGCTACTCGGTAATTTACCAGTCGCCGCTGCCGTCCTACCAGGCGGACTTACCCTATGTGCTGGCTATTATTGAATTGGATGAAGGCCCGCGAATGATGGCCAATGTACTTAATTGCGACGTCGATAAAGTCTGTGTCGATATGGCGGTTGAAGTGCTGTTTGAAGAGCGCGGCGATATGAAGATACCGCAGTTCCAGCCTGCATAGTAAAGCGGAAGGAATATTTCATAATAAACAAGGATGCACAATTGAGGATGCATAAATGACTGAAACATTTAACGAGCCGTTTCCGCTGGCTTACGGCGTTTATGATGATGCCGTAAAAATGCTGAATAAACCGGGTGAAAAAGTGGTTGCCGAGTTTTCCGTTAATTGGGAAATGATCAAGATTTATTGCTCAATGGTGGAAGATGGCAATGCCAGTTATTGGGATGAGGACTATGCCAACAAACAATGGGGCGGCATTGTTGCGCCGCCGGGTTTGCTACTCACCTGGCCTATGTCTTTGCAATGGCATCCAAAAAAAGAGCGAAAGCATTATTTTATTGCGATGACCATCCCACTGCCGGGCGATACGATTATTAACGTCGCGACTAACACAGAGTTTCATCGCCACTTATATTTGGGTGACCGAGTATCGGTTGTCGATGAGCTTACCGACGTGTCAGAAGAAAAGAAGACCCGTTTGGGTATTGGCCATTTTCTTACCACCAAAGCGCAATTCTTTAATCAGCGTGACCAGCTTATAGCGGTGCAAACCAATAGCCTGTTTCGTTATTACGTGCCGGAGGGTGAATCATGAGCGGCGATATTACCTTGAAATACTGGAATGAAATTAGCGAGGGCGATGCGGTTACGACGATCACCATGGATGTGCCCTTCGAGCGGGTTATTCTCGATGCTGCAGCCACACAAGATTATTTCCCAGGCCACCACAATCCGGCCTATGCTCGGCACCAGGGACAAAAAGAAATTTATTTAAATACCATGGCTATCGAAGGCTTTATTGACAGAGTTGTCACCGACTGGGCAGGCCCTCATACCTTTATTCGCAAACGACAAATGCAAATGCGCAGTTCTATCTATGCGGGAGACACGCTGCGAGGCGAAGGTAGTGTAGAGAAATGTTATGAAGATGGCGGTCGTAACCTGGTTGATGTGAAAATCAATATATCAACGGATAGTGGGCTTTGTGTGCCGGCTGCGTTGACAATAGAGCTGCCCGCTGGAAAGCCTTCTTAAAGAGCATCTGAACAAGTCATGCAGCGTAAAATAACGATAAAAATATTAAAAACTTAATCGGCTGTTGAATATGAAAATCTGGGTAATTCGTTACGCAGTTTAGTTTTCAACAGTCGGCTGGAGAATACGATGGCTTTAAGTACCTTTACCTCATGGTTCGATCAGCCCCTGTCGGGGCAATATTACAATGAAGATCACGAAGCCTGGCGTCGTGCCCTGCGTAGCTTTGTCGATAAAGAAATTTCGCCTTTCGTTGAAGAGTGGGAAGAGGCGGGCACCTTTCCACGCGGTCTTTATAAAAAGGCTGCCGATATTGGCCTACTGCAAATGGGCTATCCCGAAGAGTACGGTGGTGTAGAGAAGCCCGACCCTTTCTTCGATATTGTTACTTGCATGGAACTAGCTCGCGCAGGTGGTGGCGGTGTTCATCCCAGTTTGAATAGCCATAGCATTGGTATGCCCCCGATATTGGCCATGGGCACGGAAGAAATGAAAGCTCGTGTTGTGCCTTCTGTTATTAGTGGTGAGAGAATATCAGCACTGGCTGTTACCGAACCGACGGGTGGATCTGACGTCGCCAACCTGAAAACCACAGCCCGTAGAGACGGTGACCACTACATCGTTAACGGCTCAAAAACCTATATTACTAGTGGTATTCGTGCTGACTACTACACTGTTGCCGTGCGTACCGGTGAAGAGGGACGCAAAGGTATTTCTCTGTTATTAATTGAAAAAGGCACACCGGGCTTTACTCAAACCGAATTGAAAAAAATGGGCTGGTGGTGTTCCGATACGGCCACACTGTTTTTTGATGAATGTCGCGTGCCGGTCGAAAATTTGATTGGCGTTGAAAATAAAGGATTTTCCGGCATTATGCTCAACTTTAATTCCGAGCGTTTGGGCATTATTGCCTTCGCTACGGGGCTGGCTATGGTGTGCATGGACGAGGCTGTTGCCTGGGCCCGTGAACGTGTCACCTTTGGCAATCGCTTAATGGAGCATCAGGTGATTCGCCATAAAATTGCCGAGATGGCGAAGCGAATCCTTACCTCACAGGCAATGATGGAACGCACGGCACTACAAATGCACCAGGGTGAAGTGCCTGTCATCGAACTTAGCCTGCTCAAAGTACACGCTACCGAAACCATGGAATACTGCGCCCGCGAGGCGCTACAAATACTCGGTGGCATGGGTTATATGCGCGGCAATAAAGTGGAGCGCATTTACCGCGAAGTGCGTGTTTACGCGATCGGCGGTGGCTCGGAAGAAATTATGCGTGATTTAGCGGCCCGTCAACTGGGCTTGTAATTAGCTAATAGGATATTTTTCCTGAATTTAACTTATGGCCCCTCGCTACCCTGGCTTGGGGTTTTATTTATTCATTCCCCTGTAATGTTTTTGCACGCCGTTGTTACTCGCTACCTCCTGCAAATTATTTATATCAAGGCATTGCCCTATTTATTGCGCTTTTTCCTCAATTTAACAAGGGATAGTTGAACGCTGGGTCAGACACCACTAAGCCGTTAGAATCCCTCCCTTCTTAATCTGACAAGCAGAAACGATCTCTGTTGTCATACTTGTTGTTTCGTTATTCGATTAAATACATTTGTTGCTGAGGGCTTACCTACGGGAATGCTTCGAAAGCAGAATATATTTTATTGAGCGGCGAAAAGTCATAGAGGAATTAACATGGCGCTACGTGATTTTACCTCCTGGTTCGACCAGCCCCTGAGCAAGCTCTATTACAACGACGAACATGAGGCCTGGCGGCATATGTATCGTCGCTTCGTCGACAAAGAAATTGCGCCAAACCTCGATGAGTGGGAAGAGAAGGGTATATTCCCTCGCGACCTCTATCCAAAGGCTGCGGAGCTAGGTGTATTGCAAATGGGTTACCCCGAAGAGTATGGGGGTGTTCCCGATACGGATCATTTCTTCAGCATTATCTCGGCCCAGGAGCAGGCGCGCTCCGGTGGTGGCGGTGTTAACTCGAGTCTGATTACGCACACCATTGGCATGCCGCCCATTGTTAATTTGGGCACCGAGGCGATGAAGGCGAAGATAATCCCCGGGATTGTGTCCGGTGAAAAAATCTCAGCTTTGGCTATTACTGAGCCATCT
>QNFO01000231.1 GCA_003646355.1 Gammaproteobacteria bacterium | reverse complement strand
GCACTTTATGAGAGCTGGGCCATCCCCTTTGCGGTGATGCTTGTCGTGCCCCTCGGTGTGATTGGTGCCTTGCTAGCGAGCTATTCACGGGGCTTGCCTAACGATATTTTCTTTCAGGTGGGGGTGTTGACCACGATTGGCCTGTCGGCTAAGAACGCGATTCTCATCGTTGAGTTTGCCCTCGACTTACAGTCTCAGGGCTGGCAACTGCGAGAGGCAATATTAGAGGCCGTACGCCTACGCCTGCGACCTATATTGATGACCTCCTTCGCCTTTATGCTCGGCGTTATGCCGTTGGCGATTAGTACCGGTGCGGGATCGGTGGGGCAAAATGCCATTGGCACTGGTGTACTGGGCGGTATGTTTACGGCCACAGTGCTGGCTATCTTTTTTGTACCGCTGTTCTTTTTAATCGTGCGCAAGACCTTTAGTGGTGATGCCAGCGATGTAAAGCCTGAGAATCCCGTCCCAAAAGCGTAAAGCCATGGCTTGCCATAAACCTTAAAAAGCCCTGAAAATAACGCCCATAATATTTTAAGAAATAGGGTGGGTTATTAGTATGTTAAGTATTTTACGGGCTCAGGCACTGGTGACGGCAGGTATTGCAAAGAATAGAACCTACGCGGTGAACGACACCATTGTTAGCGAGGGCATGGATGATCGTTGTCTTTACTTGATCGAAAAGGGCCGTGCCCGTGTTTCCGGGCGGGTAGCCTTACCCGATGGCCGCCATATTCAGCCAGGGCTTTGCGATCTCGGCCCGGGCGAAATATTTGGTGAGTTGAGCTTGTTTGATGCAGGCTCACGCAGTGCTTCTGTGATTGCTCTTGAGGATGTTGAAGTGCTTGAGTTTAATGCCCCAGCGTTGGAAAAACATTTCGAGCAGCATCCCGGGGAGGGCTACGTGGTGTTGAAGGGCTTGTTCAATATCCTAAGCTTGCGCCTGCGCCAAACCGACCGCCGCTGGGAACAGCTTTTTGCCTGGGGTTTGAAAGAACACGGCATTGATAAGCATTTGTAAACGCGGTCTTTTTAAACAAGTCCAAGGTCTCTTCCAAGTCTAACTCCTCACAGCCATTGGCTGTGTATAATCCCGCTTCAATATATATGCCCCGGAGCTGGGATGGAGCAGTTTCAAACAATTGGTGTCGTCGCTCGACTTGAACACCCCGAAGTTGTCGATAGCCTAAAACGCCTGGTCGCCTTTCTGCGTGCCGATGGCCGCAAAGTGCTGGCGGAATCAAAAACGGCTGAGTTATTAGGTAATCCCGATATCGAAATCATATCCCGGCGCTCTATTGAGAGTAGCGTCGATCTGGTGATTGTGGTGGGTGGTGATGGCAGTATGCTTGGTGCGGCACGGGCACTGGTCGATCTCAATGTCCCCCTGCTTGGCCTGAATCGTGGTCGACTTGGCTTCTTAACCGATATTCATCCCGATGATATGGAGCAAGGCATTGGCCGCGTGCTCGCGGGTGAATATAAAAGTACTGAGCGCTGTCTTCTCGAAATGCGTGTTGAACGCGATGGCGAAGTCATTGGCAAGGGCCTCGCTCTGAATGATCTCGTGCTGCATCCGGGCCGCTCGGTACGGATGATGGAGTTCGAACTTTATATCGACCAGCAATTTGTCTACAGCCAGCGCTCTGACGGGCTGATTATTTCTACGCCAACAGGCTCCACCGCTTACGCACTATCAGCAGGCGGGCCGATAATGCACCCTAAGCTGGATGCGATTGTGCTGGTGCCAATGAACCCCCATACCCTGGCCAGCCGCCCCATTGTGATTAGTGGCGAAAGCGAGATTGAAGTACTGGTCGGCACCCGCAACGAACTGCATCCCTTAATTTCTTGCGATGGGCAGGTGGATATAAGTATCGAGCCGGGTGATGTCATTAAAATCCATCGCAAGTCATCCCCTCTACGTTTGATTCATCCCACTGAACACAACTTTTATGAGATTTGTCGCGACAAGCTTGGCTGGGGTCGGCGCCTCGATTCACTGCGCCCGGGTGAGAAGGACCATCGTTAATGGCTGAGGACGACAACTGGGTACAGGCCTCTCATTTGGCGGCGGGTTTTGATCTTGATTTATTGGTACTCGCCTTAAATCGCAACAATATTACCTATCGCCTTGTTGAGCAGGGTGAGGGGCACGAGCTGTGGCTTGATAAGGGTCAGCGGCAAGCGGATGTACAGCAGCTTATTGCTCAAATTCAAAAAATTGCTGTGGTCGAGAAAGCGCTAAATACGGGCAAGCCAAAGGGTGTTGGCTCGATGTGGCGGGTGCCGGTAACGCTTATTACTTTGATCTTCGGTGTGCTGGGTTATTTCCTGGTGAGCTACCTGCCCAGCAGTGTCCACTTCTTGACCTTTGTTGATTTCACCCTGGCTAATGGCAAGGGGCCACAGTTTATTCCTGTCGAAAAAACGTTCGCGGCGGGTGAATACTGGCGCTTTGTCACGCCGGCTTTTTTGCACTTCGGCATTTTCCACGTTGTTTTTAATAGTTTATGGCTTTGGGAATTCGGTCGTCGGGTTGAATTGGTCAGTGGTCGTGCCGCTTACTTAGTGCTGATGTTGGCATTGGCATCGGGCTCTAATGCCGGACAATATTTGTGGGACGGCCCCGTGCTTTTTGGCGGTCTGTCGGGTGTGGTTTATGGCCTCGTGGGTTATGTCTGGATTCGCAACCGTATCGCACCCACCCCCTTGTTAAACGTGCAGCCAGGCATTATTTATATGCTTATCGGCTGGTTGTTAATCTGCCTGTTTGGCATTGTCGATGTGTTTATACAGGGTGGCGTCGCCAACGGCGCTCATGTCTCCGGTCTGTTGATTGGCATGCTGGCCGGGGCTTTAGCCGGGCGGCAGAAGCTGCCAAATTGATACGCAAAATATAAAGGTATTAATGTGGATATTGAACAAGTACTACAGGCCGTGACGCCGGATGTTTACGAGAAACTTAAATTGGCTGTTGAGATCGGCAAGTGGTCGGACGGCAGCAAGTTGAGCGCTGAGCAAAGGGCGACCTGCCTGCAGGCCGTGATTACCTACGATAGCCAACATAAGCCCGAGTCAGAACGAGTGGGTTTTATTGCGCCGAAAAAACACCAGCACTGCGGTAGTACGACGGGTGAAATTGCCGAGGCTGACGAGAATCCACAGGCGGATAAACCCCTTAAATGGCAGCATTAAACGCTTGTAAGTCACTGCACTTAACTTGCTAGTCACCACGCTTAAAATGATAAGAGATAGAGTATGACGATAAATGTTTCAGGCCACTTGAGCAAAATGGTGGTTGAGCTGGCGACGCCGGTAAAATATTACCTGCCGCTGGATGATGAGCGCGTGTTGATGAACGACTATCTGGGTCAGCGTATTAGCTTGAATTACGCCGGTGAAATTCACTGCTGCCACTGTGGTCGAAAAACCAAAAAGAGCTTTAATCAGGGCTTTTGCTTCCCTTGCCTGAGAAAACTTGCGCGCTGCGACAGCTGTATTATCAGCCCAGAAAAATGCCACTACGAGCAGGGCACCTGCCGCGAGCCGGAGTGGGGCGAAGAGTTTTGCCTGGCGGAGCACGTTGTTTATCTAGCCAATTCATCGGGCGTAAAAGTGGGCATTACCCGCGCAACCCAATTGCCGACCCGCTGGATTGACCAGGGTG
>QNFO01000230.1 GCA_003646355.1 Gammaproteobacteria bacterium | reverse complement strand
TCGACCACTTTAAACGATGTCATACCCTCAATTCTTGAGGCGTATTGACGCTTAACTCCACCCGCCATAGCTTATTCTCGCTTCTCTGCAGAAAAAACGTCCATTGTAGGCCATGATTAAGTACCAGTAATGCAAAATAGACTTGAAATATTCGGCCAGTGGCTCTATAACGTCCTGCTTCGCGATAGCATTAAAACGGAACAATTCCATGCCCAAGAAAAAAGCGGCCAAAGCACCTACCCTTACCCTTCACGGCCAAGCTCCCTATAAAGTAAAAAAGGGCGAAGAGTATATGAATGAAAATCAGCGGACGCACTTTAAAGCGTTACTGCTGGGCTGGAAGCAAGAACTGATGGAAGAAGTCGACCGCACGGTCAGCCATATGAAAGACGAGGCTGCAAACTTCCCCGACCCGGCGGATCGCGCCACACAGGAAGAAGAGTTCAGCCTTGAGTTACGCACCCGTGACCGAGAGCGTAAGCTGATCAAGAAAATTGACTCCACCATGGAGCTACTCGACGCCGACGACTACGGTTACTGTGACCAGTGCGGCGTTGATATCGGCATCCGCCGCCTTGAAGCCCGCCCCACAGCGACTCTTTGTGTCGACTGCAAAACCCTCGACGAAATTAAAGAGAAGCAAGTTAGCGGCGGCTAAACCTTACACGGCTGCCAATTGATGGCCGTCAGCCCCTACATTGGCCGGTTTGCACCCTCGCCCACCGGCCCTCTTCATAAAGGTTCACTACTCGCCGCTCTGGCCAGTTTTCTCGACGCCCGGGCAAATAGCGGACAGTGGCTGTTGCGCATTGAAGACATAGACCCCCCACGGGAAGTACCCGGTGCCGCCGATCGCATTCTCCGGCAACTGGATGATCACGGCCTGCACTGGGATGGGCCGGTGCTTTACCAAAGTTCACGACTCGTCGCTTATCAGAATGCACTACACCAGCTAGGCAATGCGGGCTTGTTATACGCCTGTTACTGTAACCGGGCACGCTTGCGAACACTGGGCGGCTGCTACGATGGTGCCTGTCGGGCTAACAAAATTAATTCTGGCACGACGACCCCCGACAAACCCCACGCCACCCGCATTCAAATACCCGAACACAGCAGTATTAGCCTAAATGATTTAATTCAGGGGCCCCTGGTTTTTGACCTTAGCAAGGCTGGCGACTTTATTCTCCGCCGTCGCGATCAGCTCCCCGCCTATCAACTGGCCTGCAGTCTGGATGACGGCTTTCAAAACATCAGCCATGTTATTCGGGGCAGTGATCTGCTTGACTCTACCCCCCGCCAGATACATCTACTGCACTGTTTGGGCTTGCAAGTACCGCACTACGGGCATATCCCAGTACTCAGCAATGCACAGGGGCAAAAGCTCAGCAAACAAAATCATGCTCCCGAGCTCAGCTCCAGCAAAGCATCATCCAACCTTTTTGACTGCCTGCATCTACTCGCCATGCCGGCCCCTCAAGAGCTCAAGCATTCATCGGTACCGCAAGTTATCAAATGGGCCATTGAGCACTGGCAGCTCAATAAGGTACCCGCTCTCACCATGGTGGCAAAAAGTGACAAAACTAGCGACATGTCATAATCAAACACATTTAGCTATAAAAATAGCCATTCTTAAACGCATTCTTTCTAAGAAAACCTTTGCGCAGTTCACACTTTCTCAGTAATATAATTCGCACTTATAACAATAATGAATGTGCAGAATACTTAAAATATAATAATAACAATAGAGAATAATAATAAAATTAGATGAGTTGCTATACGTTTTTAAGGGTGGGTTAGATCCAGAAACACGTGGCATATTAAAAAAGGGAAGCCCTCGGGCTTCCCTTTTTACTGTCTGGGATTTATCGCCCACAGACTTTGTCCAGGATTTTCACTTGCGCACCTTTCATGTACCTGTCGACAAATGCCCTTAATTAAAAAATGAAAAAAAACCTTTGCATAAAACCAGCGCTGCCCTTACTATGAATTTAAGTCATCAAATGAATGACTAAAAAGAATAACAATACATAATAAAAATAAAATAGATGAGTTGCTATACGTTTAAGGGTGGGTTAGATCCAGAAACACATGGCACATTGCAAAGGGAAGCCCTCGGGTTTCCCTTTTTGCTATCCCCCTTTTTCTACTTCTTTTACTTCATAGAAGACCCATTTCATCGTAATCCCTCCTTTTAAAGAGTAAAACCAGCGGCATACTTTTGAACACTGCTTTTAAGACAGTATCCACTACAAGCTCTATGCTAGAATCATGCCCCTATTTCCTCGCACCATAAGGTTTCCAGGCCCATTCCATGCTAAAACGGATCGCCAAAACACTCGGCTTCAAAAAAAAACGCGCTGTTGCCGGACCTCATGTTGTGCCGCCCGGCTCTCACCCCATCGTACCCAGGGATATCAGCCGCGCCGCTTCTGAAGTTGTCAGTGGATTAGAGGAAGCCGGTTACAAAGCTTATGTGGTCGGCGGCTGTGTACGCGACCTGATGCTCGGCCTCAAACCTAAAGATTTCGACGTCGCCACCAATGCCACGCCGGAGCAGGTAAAAGGTATTTTCAGACGTGCGCAAATCATTGGCCGACGCTTTCGTATCGTTCATGTGCGTTTTGGCCGCGAAGTGATCGAAGTCACCACCTTCCGCGCCCACCACACTAGCAGCCCGGGCAAGGACAAAAATCTCTCCCGCCAGTCTAAAGAGGGCATGTTGTTGCGTGACAATGTCTTTGGCTCGATAGATGAAGACGCCAGCCGGCGCGATTTCAGCATCAATGCCATGTACTACCATCCCACCGACAACACCATTTACGACTATGCTGACGGCCTGAAAGATCTCGAGCAAAAAACCTTACGCATTATCGGTGATGCCGCCACCCGCTACCGCGAAGATCCGGTGCGCATGCTTCGTGCTGCTCGCTTTGCCGCCAAGCTAGACTTTGAGCTCGACGATAAAACCTTCGCCCCCATCGCGGAGTGCGCGCCCCTACTCGGTGATATTTCCTCTGCCCGATTGTTTGATGAAAGCTTAAAGCTACTCATGAGCGGCGCGGCCTTCGCGACCTATGAGCAACTCTGCGATCTCAAACTCTTCGCTCAGCTATTTCCGCAAACATCTCGCCTGCTGGATGACGATTTTTATCAAAGCCTTATCAGCCAAGCCATGCGCAATACCGATGCCCGTATCAATAATCGCCAGCGCGTAACGCCGGCCTTTATTTACGCCGCCTTGTTGTGGCCCGCCCTGCTCGAACAACGCAAGCAGTACACCGATAAGGGCGACTCGCCCCTCTACGCCCTACAACAGGCCGGCAGCGATGCTATTCAGCAACAGGTTAAGCGCACCGCTATTCCCCGCCGCTTCACCACCATGATGAAAGAGATCTGGGAGCTGCAGGCCCGGCTCAACAGGCGCAATGGTCAAAATGCCGAACGCGTGTTTAGCCACCCCCGCTTTCGCGCCGCCTATGACTTTTTACTGCTGCGCGAGCAAGCCGGTGAACAAACCCAGGGCTTAGGTGAGTGGTGGACCCTCTATCAAGAGGTTGATGAAGACGAGCGCGAGGCCATGGTTGCCGCCCTGCCAAGACCCAAATCCGGCAACAAGCGACGGCGCTCTCGCCGCAAACCCAAAGCGGATCATGCCAGCTAAGGTCTATCTCGGC
>QNFO01000229.1 GCA_003646355.1 Gammaproteobacteria bacterium | reverse complement strand
CAAGCCATTACAGCCATCACTTTTTGCTGTAGAATTCGCCCCCGGGCTTGCCGGCCCACCCATCGATGTGTGTCATTGATAGCCCCGCATCCGGTTACCACCGCAGCGGGTAAAGTCAACCAATGAAAGGAAAATTACCGTGCTAGAAGCATACCGTAAACACGTAGAAGAACGCGCAGCAGAAGGCGTTCCCGCCAAGCCCCTGAGTCCCGAGTGGACCGCTGATCTGGTTGAGCTGCTAAAAGCACCTCCCGCTGGCGAAGACGAAATACTGCTCGACCTAATTACCAATCGCGTACCCCCCGGCGTTGATGAAGCCGCCTACGTGAAAGCCGGTTTTCTCTCCGCTATCGTTAAAGGTGAAGTCACTTCACCCCTGATCGACAAAGCGCACGCTATTAAACTACTGGGCATGATGCTCGGCGGTTACAACATCACTACACTGGTTGATTCTCTGGACGACACGGAGTTGGGCGCGCTGGCTGGCGAGCAACTGAAGCACACCCTGCTAATGTTTGATGCCTTCCACGACGTTGATGAAAAAGCCAAAGCGGGCAATGCCAACGCTAAAGCGGTAATGCAGTCATGGGCCGATGCCGAGTGGTTCACCGCACGCCCCGCCGTTGCCGAAAAAATTGTTACTACTGTCTTTAAAGTGGTTGGCGAAACCAACACTGACGATCTCTCACCGGCACCCGATGCCTGGTCGCGCCCCGACATTCCCGTTCACGCCAAGGCGATGTACAAGATTCCTCGCGAAGGCATTCAGAACAACGAAGAGCAAATTATTGAGCTGCAGAAAAAAGGCCACCCCGTTGCCTTTGTTGGCGATGTTGTCGGCACCGGCTCTTCACGTAAGTCTGCGACCAACTCTGTACTTTGGTACATGGGCGACGATCTGCCTGGCGTACCCAATAAGCGCGGCGGCGGTATTTGCATCGGCGGTAAGGTCGCGCCTATCTTCTTCAACACCATGGAAGATTCCGGCGCACTGGTTTTTGAAGCCCCGGTTGAAAAAATCGACTACGGTCAAGTTATCGAGATCCGCCCCTACGAGGGTAAAATCCTCGACCACGAAAGTGGCAACGTAATCTCCGAGTACGCATTCAAATCCGACGTCATCCTCGACGAAGTACAGGCTGGCGGACGTATCAACCTGATCATCGGCCGTGGCCTCACCAAGCGTGCCCGCGAAGCCCTCGACCTGCCAGAAAGCGAAGCCTTCCGCGCACCTGCCGAGCCCAAAGACACGGGCAAAGGTTATACCCTGGCACAGAAAATGGTTGGCAAGGCTTGTGGCGTTGCCGGTATTCGCCCCGGCACTTACTGCGAGCCACTGATGACCACCGTCGGTTCACAGGACACCACTGGCCCAATGACCCGCGACGAACTGAAAGATCTGGCTTGCCTGGGCTTTTCAGCCGATCTGGTGATGCAGTCTTTCTGCCACACAGCGGCCTACCCCAAGCCCGTTGATATCGAAACACCGCACAGCCTGCCCGACTTTATTAAAAATCGTGGCGGCGTTTCTTTGCGCCCCGGTGACGGCATTATTCACAGCTGGTTGAACCGCATGTTGTTGCCCGACACCGTTGGTACTGGTGGCGATTCACACACCCGCTTCCCAATGGGTATTTCCTTCCCAGCGGGTTCTGGTCTAGTGGCTTTTGCCGCCGCCACCGGCGTTATGCCACTGGATATGCCCGAGTCAGTACTGGTACGTTTTAAAGGCAAAATGCAGCCCGGTATTACTTTGCGCGATCTGGTTCACGCCATTCCCTACTTCGGCATTCAGCAGGGCTTACTGACGGTTGATAAGGAAGGCAAGAAGAACATCTTCTCTGGCCGCGTACTTGAAATTGAAGGCATTGAAGGCCTCACGGTTGAGCAGGCTTTTGAATTGTCCGATGCCTCCGCCGAGCGTTCCGCTTCCGGTTGCACCATTAAGATGGACGAAGATGCCGTTGCCGAATACCTGCGCTCTAACATCACCATGTTGCGCTGGATGATTGCCCAGGGCTATGGCGATATTCGCACCCTTGAGCGTCGTGCGGTGAAGATGGAAGAGTGGCTGGCTGCGCCGTCATTGATGTCAGCTGACGCCGATGCCGAGTATGCTGCCATTATCGAAATCGACCTCGATGAAGTCAAAGAGCCCATCATCTGCGCACCGAATGATCCCGACGATGCCCGTCTGCTTTCTAGCGTTGCCGGTAACAGCATTGAAGAAGTTTTTATCGGTTCGTGCATGACCAACATCGGTCACTTCCGCGCTGCTGGTAAGTTACTCGAGCAAGTCAAACCTGGCGAACTGCAAGCACGCTTCTGGATTGTGCCACCCACGCGCATGGATGAGCACACGCTGATGGAAGAAGGCTACTACAACATCTACGGCCGCGTTGGCGCCCGTACCGAAATGCCCGGCTGCTCATTGTGCATGGGTAACCAGGCACGTGTTGCCCCCGAGTCGACAGTGATTTCTACCTCGACCCGTAACTTCCCCAACCGTTTGGGTGATGGTGCCGATGTCTACCTGGCATCAGCCGAACTGGCTGCCATCAGTGGCATTTTGGGTCGTCTACCGACGCCTGAGGAATATCTGGAGAAGGCCTCAAGCATCGATTCAATGGCTGATGAAATTTACAGCTACATGAACTTCGATCAGATTGCCTCATTCCAGTCAGCCGCCGAAGACGGCAAGCTGATTGCGGCGGAGCAGATTGTCGAAAGTGCCTAATTTGCACCTCTAGATTTGCGCCTTTAGGCACGATGAGAAAACCCTGCATTTGCAGGGTTTTTTTATGCCCGCCCTTTTATCCGCCTCTTCAACTGCCAGCTAATTTCTAGCAAATCCATAAACTCAAGTTATACCTCACATAACAACCGTTGACTCATCAACGTTGACATATCAACGTTATTTCTTTAAAATCCACGGCCTAACCCAACCCACCCTGAACCGAGTCCCTCCCGCTTGCGGCAAGTGCAAACTTCGCCAGTATTCAAGCCGGGAGTGCTCAGACTTAAGAGTAATTATGAGACGTTCCTGGAGCTTGTTAATCGTTATCCTGCTGCTTAGTGCTGTCAGCTATGCAGTGCTGAATTATTTAGACAACCGACAATTTGTGGCAACGGATAATGCCTATACCACCGGCGATATTATTACCGTCAGCTCGCGCATGGAAGACATCGTACTGTGGCTCGGCGCCGAGGAAGGTGACTACGTTGAAGCCGGCCAGGCTCTGGTTAAACTCGATGGCGGCACGTCGAAAAGCGCCCTCTTGCGCGCACAAAGCCAGCTGGCTCGCGCCGTACAAGAAGTCGCCGCCTTAAAGCAGAAAGTCAAACGTCGCCAGGCTGAGATCACTGAATATAAAGCCGCTCATGCACTGGCAAAAAACGAAGCCGAGCGACGCAAAAAGCTGGCGAAGAGAAACATGATATCCAAAGAGGAGCTCGATATGTCGGTGCTGCGCATGGCCGTTACCGCCGCCGCGCTGAACACCGCACACCAGGCCCTGGCAGAAGCAGAGATCAATGCCACCAGTTTGCCTATCGCCCAGCACCCCGATGTTAAACACGCGGCAGTCTCAGTGCGCGGCTTTAGCTCCGACGTCAATAAAAGCACGGTGGTTGCCCCAGTCTCGGGGCATATCGCCAAGCGCTTTGTCTCCCCCGGCGACATTGT
>QNFO01000228.1 GCA_003646355.1 Gammaproteobacteria bacterium | reverse complement strand
GTGCGGCCGAGGGCCACAACATCTTCCACTGCGAAAGCGAATTCGAGGCTCGAGTGCTGGGGCAGCACCGCCAGTGTCTGCGCCCTGTCTGTCGCCGCCCAATTGGCTAATAACTGTTTATTTAAACAAACTCGCCCGCTACTCGGGCTGGCATCCCCGCTTAACACCCGCAGCAAGCTGGTTTTACCGGCGCCATTGGGGCCACATATCGCGGTGATTTCTCCCGCCACAAGCTGTAGGTCAGTCGCCTGCAATAGCGTTTTATGATGAATTGACAGGCACACGCCCTCGGCACACAGGGTCATCGTCAAGCCACCCGCGTGCGTTGGCGAAGGAGTAAAGAGAAAAAGAAAGGTACGCCCAGCAAGGCGGTGACAATACCCACCGGTAATGCAGCCGGTGCCACAATCACTCGCGACAGAGCATCGGCAAGCACCAACAAAAGCGCACCGAGAAGGGCCGAGCCGGGTAATAGAAAGCGGTGATCGGGGCCAATCAATAAGCGCACAATATGCGGCACGACAAGTCCGACGAAGGCAATGGCCCCCGCCACCGCAACTGAGACGCCAATGCCGAGGGCTGTCAGCAGCACCACCCGGCGCTTGAGCTGCTCAACATCAATGCCGAGAAAGCGGGCTTCAGACTCACCCAATAGCAAAGCATTCAAAGCCTTGCTTTGCCCCAATAGCCCAGCGACTATCACTACCAGTGCCAGGGCGGCCATGGTCACACGCGGCCAATTGGCACCGTCTAGCCGACCCATTTGCCAGAGGCTAATACGGCGCAGCATTTCGTTATCGGCGACAAAGCTCAATGCGCTATTGCAGGCACCGGCCAGTGCACTAATGGCGATACCCGCCAGCAACATCGTCGCCACAGAAGTACCCCTATTCAGGGGGCCGCTGGCCGATGTCGCCAGGCGATACACCACCAGCACGGCAATAAAGCCGCCGCTAAAAGCACCCGCTGCCATCAATGACAAACCCAGGGCTTCATTGCCATGCCCCGCCAACAAGCCACCACCGGCAAAGACAATCACAAAGCTGGCCCCGGCGGACGCCCCCGCAGACACACCTATTAAAGAGGGGTCTGCTAGCGGATTGCGAAACAAGCCTTGCATGGCAGCACCGCAAATTGCCAGGCCGGCACCCACCAGCGCCGCCAGCAACATGCGCGGCAATCTGATCTGAGAAAGAATCAATAACTGGCGCTCTAACTCAGGCCCCCGTTCAGGCTGCAAAAAACTATCGGTAATGGCACTGAAAGGAATAGTAACGGGGCCGAGTAGCAAGCCAGCCAACAGTGCGGGCACCAGCGCCAGAGCTGCCAGCCACAAAAAAACACTCGGTTTGATGCGCGACAAGTGGCTAAAACCTGCTCGATAGAAAGGCTAAAAAAAACATTCTAAAAATCGACACCCAGGCGCGCCTTAATGCCACTTTTATAGGCGTGCTTGATATCTTTAATTTCAGCCACCGTATCGGCCAATTCCTGTAACGCAGAGCCACCGCCCCGGCCAGTGACAACGACCGATTGCTCCGGGGGGCGCTTGCGTAACGCTTCAAGCACTCGGCTTTCATCCAAATATTTAAAGCCCAGCATATAGGTCAACTCGTCGAGTACCACCAGTTGCAAACTAGCATCGGCAAGCATGCGCTCGGCCACCGCCCAGGTGGTTTCAGCAGCAGCAATATCACCGGTTTTATCCTGCGTTTCCCAGGTAAAGCCAGTGGCCATTTGATAGAGCTCAACCTCAGGGTGGCGTTCACGGAGAAAGATTTCCTCACCCGACAACTGCACGCCCTTAATGAACTGCACCACCCCCACTTTATGGCCGTAGCCGAGGCTGCGCATCACCATACCGAAGGCGGAGCTGCTCTTACCCTTGCCGTCACCGGTGAGCAGAATCAGCACACCGCGCTCTTGTTGGGCAGCATCAATACCGTGGTCAATCTGGCTTTTCTGCTTCGCCATTTTGCGTTTATGGCGCTCTTGCTGATCCTGCTGTTCGCCCATCGGCTACTCTCGTTGCGCGTTAATTAACGGCGACTTAAAAGCTATACCTTAGCCCGGCATAAGCTGCAGAGCCACCCGTGTTATAGCCGGTCACTTCTTCGTAATCGACATTGCCAGCATTTTCAATGCGCCCGTAAATCTCGGCCTGCGCAGTGAGCTGGTAATTGGCGCTAATATCGAGCACCACATAGTCGTCAAGATCGAGCCGACCCACGCCGTACAATTCATCTTCACTGGCCGCCGAATAACGCAAATTGGCGATTAGTGAAAAGCGCTGATCGGCACTGGTGAACTTGCCACCGAGGTTGGCAATTTTTTCTGGCCGACGGATACGCTGTAGGTCATCGGGGGTTTCCGTGTCGTTGTAGGTAGCATTACCAAACAAACGCCACTGCTCAGCGAAGGGATAATCGAAAAATAATTCGACGCCGCTCGACTTACTGTCACCCTTGGCCTGTAAATAACCGGTGAAATCAATCAGGTCAAAATAAATTTCGTCTTCAATACGCTGGTTAAAATAGATCGCACCCAACTCCAGACCACTGGCGGCGTAATAGCTCAGCCCCAGATCAAAACCCTTGCTGGTTTCTTCATCCAAAGCCAAACCCGCCGCCGGCCCCCAGGCCCAGGGGCCGTCGTTATAGGCTAGCTCATTCAAACTCGGCGCACGAAATCCGGTGCCGTAACTACCGTGATATTTCAGGCTGTTACCGTCACCCA
The DNA here is from genome assembly GCA_003646355.1 of Gammaproteobacteria bacterium. Next base: position 954 of record QNFO01000228.1, on the reverse strand, counting down.
GGTCTTGCAAATAGGCACTGGTGAAACGGTAGCTGACGTGATCACCAAAATCATCGTTGTCGTCATAGCGCAGGCCAGCGGTGACAAAAAGTGCATCGACAGGACTTACCTGATACTCAACGAAGTAGCCCCGCTGGTAACGATCCAGTGATGAGCCATCGCCGGTAACAATATCTTCACGCTCAAAGTCGGCGCCGTAAACCAGAGTAAAACCGGAAAAGAAATCCGTGCTGCCGGTGTATTCAAGGCGGTCAATATCGCCATCCGTTGAAAACGACGATAAGCCCGCCGCATAACTGTCACGCGTAATATCGGTGTTGCTATAGGCCAGGTTATGAGAAAAGTGCTCGCGTTTATAGTCTGCCGAAACTTGCCAGCTGGTTTGCTCATAATCACTTTCGCAATCATGGGTGGTGGGGAAACCACAGTTATCAAATTCGACCTCAGCATCGACGTCTCGTGCGACAACTTGCAGGCGTAGAGCATCACTAACATTCCAGCCAAACTTACCGTGCAGAGTGGTGTTGTCGTAGCCATCATCATCTTTCAAAATAGTATCAGCAGTTCTGGCATTAAAGCCATCGCTGTGCAGATCAGTGGCCGACAGATAAAAATCAGTCTGTCCATTGCCGCCACCAATATTGCCGTGCAACTGCTGCGTACCGTAACGACCACTTTCTGCGCTCAACTGGCCGGCGAGCTCTTCGCCACCACGCGGGGTAAACAGGTTAATCACACCACCGGCATCAGCCCCGTAAATCAAACCTTGTGGGCCGCGCAATATCTCTATGCGGCTAATATCTTCACTGGCCAGCATGTGTTCGGCCTGTGGCCCCACTTGCGTACCCGTGGGGTCAGCCAGCTTCATGCCGTCGAGACGCACCTGGGTGCGAAAGCCCTCTTCACCACGAATGCGTATCGTCGCTACTTGGCCGGGACCACCGTTACGGCTCG
>QNFO01000227.1 GCA_003646355.1 Gammaproteobacteria bacterium | reverse complement strand
GGAAAAAAGTGACTTCGCCATGGATTTGACCTTCTGAATTGAAAAGCGGTTCGTCACTCAGGCGGGAAAATTGAAAGCCACTTCCTAAGCCTTCAATATCTTTGCCTTTGGCCGTCGTATAGCCTTCACAAACCCTTCTGATACGTTCCGATGTTATTGTTTCAGCAATTTTTTCATTCAACTCAACAAGTATGAAATTGCGCTTTGTATTTGTTCGCTTATTAATGTCAAGAACGGCATGGCCTGTGCTTCCCGACCCTGCGAATGAATCCAAAATAAAGTCACCATCGTCGGTCACATATTCGATGAATCTTGCCAAAATTTCGTGATCTTTAGGGTTTTCAAAAACTTTTTCACCAGAAAAAATATCTCGAAGAGTCCTAACTGCAACTTGAGATTGCTTTTGAATTACACTTGGCATTACTTGTAGGCCAACCTGCTCTTCATTGGTGTCAGATATATCCGTCTCACTACCCACATCGTCGACTTCCTCAGGAATGGGTAATAAATGCGCTTTACGAAAAGGTGGCTCAGTATGGTCGTCTCTAAAAACTATAAGTCCAAGGCGTATTTGCTCGCCCATAACTTCTTGGTTTGCAAAACCCCACCCGCGCTCTGGCACCTTGCACGGCTTCTTTGTCACAGGGTGGATTACGTCATAACGAGGCCCACCACCACCAGGCCAAGAAATATCTCGATCACGCCAAGGGCCATTCTTATCAACCCATTTATAACGGCTAAGTTTTTTTGATGGATCACCTTTCGGCAGATTTTTATACCAAGCCCTCAAGTTTTCCTGAATAGATTCATAGTCGTCGTCATGTTCGTCTCTAAATTTTTTCCATTCTTGAATTATTTCTTTCGCTCCTGGTTTTTGTTCGCGCCAAATAGTTTTTACCTTTCTTAAGTGTGAGAGCGATTTCGCATAGATCAGGAGGTATTCATGTCCAGTAGAGAATAGCCGAGCGTCATTTTTTCTCGTTTTGTCCCATACAATCTGGGCGATAAAATTATTTGCACCAAATATTTCATTCATTAATAACCGTAGCGTATGAATTTCAAAGTCGTCCATACTAATCATGATAACGCCATCTTCTTTCAGAAAATTCTTCAGTAAGGTAAGTCGGGGATACATCATGCATAGCCATTTATCGTGCCTGCTTAGATCTTCCCCTTCTTTTCCAACCACTTCATCCAGCCATTTTGAAATCTCCGGACTACTGACGTTGTCGTTGTAAACACAACCTTCGCTACCTGTATTGTAGGGCGGATCAATATAAATACATTTCACCTTTCCTGCATAGCGCGGCAGCAAAGCTTTGAGCGCGTGAAGATTATCCCCCTGCACAATCAGGTTGCCACTATCCGGGTCACCGTGTGAAAGTTCAGCTACAGGCTCCAGCAGTCGATAGGGCACATCTTTGTGATGTTTAACAACCGCCTTTTTTCCTATCCAGTCCAGTGTAGGCATTCAGTTCTCTTCTAATTTCGTTAATGGCTCAAACAAGCTGTTTACGTTCCAGGGTATTCAATAATTCGGCAAACGTGAGGATTGCCGGACGGCGGCCAGCGGCCTCACGCACGGTTTCCAGTACACCTTCATTGAGCATGCTTCTAATAAATTTGTGTATTGTTGGTTTCGGTACGCCCGCACGTTTTGCAATATCGGCGGCCGTAAATATAGGGCGGTCAAACAAAGCATCAATCAGCTGTAAACTGTGGGGCGAATGGGTGATATCACGTACTTGCAGTTTGGTGGCCTCATAGAGGCCCATGATCTCACGTAAGGTCCTGCCATTTTGTTGCGCCTGGGTTATAACGGCTTGCAGGAAAAAGGCGCACCAACCTGTCCAGTCACCCTCCTCTGATATTGCTCGCAATCGAGTGTAATATTCATCTCGGTGGCTTTCCAGATAGGCCGAGAGGTAGAACATCGGGTTGGTCAGGCGGCCTTTACTGTAAAGAAACAGCGGAATTAACAAACGCCCAATACGGCCATTACCGTCTTTGAAGGGGTGGAGCAATTCAAACTGGGCGTGCACGATAGCAGTTTGCACAATGGGGTCGATATCATCACTGCCAAGATATGCCTCCCATGCTTGGAGGTGATCCATCAGTTGCAGGGGGTTTGGCGGAACAAAGCTCGCTTGCTCGATTGTACAACCTGGCGCGCCAATCCAGTTTTGGTCTTTGCGAAATTGACCGGGCTCTTTGTTTTGGCCACGCACACTATCCATCAGGATGTGGTGCAGCTCTCGTATCAGATTTAATCGAATGGGGCGGTCGATTATGCTCTCTTTAGCCTGTATCAGTGCCTTTCGATAATTAAGGACTTCCTGAATATCCTGGCTCTTTTCTTCGTCGTATTCCCGCCCCGCCTCGTGTTCTAGTATCTCCTCTACTGTGGCCTGGGTTCCTTCTATCTTGGAAGAAAGAACAGCCTCCTGGTTAGTAAGAGGGGAAAGCATCACTGTTGGATTGACCATACCCATTAATAAACCGTCATAGCGCGCCAAAGCAGCATTTGCTTCGCCCACAGCACTGAACAGTACTGACTTATCCAGCGCTGTTATCGGCAGTTGTTCTGGTTTGTAGGGTCGCAAGGGGATACTCTTTATCCTAAGGCTTATAGCGTTATGTTAGTTCTCTTTTATATCTAAATCAATAGAAAGTGATACACAAAATGCATTTGTGTATCTTGGGTGATACATAAGTTTAGGCCACTATCCCCTCTATATCTCACTGCTTTTAGGACGAGTCCAGGCCCCCTGTAACCGCCCTATCCAATCCGTCTCCTTGCCCAAGGCTGCTACCACATTTTTTGTGGTCAGCCAGTGCCGGTAAGCCGTATTAGCAGTCAGGTGATGAGTTTGCGTTTCAAGATACCATTCCAAATGCTTTAGCTGATATTGATAAGGACCCACCTGAAAGCGAGTCCAAATAGCCGCTGCCATTCGCTTTGCTCGATTAGTGTGTTCTTTGACACGCGTTTTGCGGCGTCCCACGAGCTTGCGGCCAAGCAGGTGCTCCATGTGTTGCACAGCTTGCTGCCGATTGGCGGGGCGCATATTTTTAGTTACCGGCTACTGCCAATATATGCTGCGACCACATCGGTGCGGTTGTGGCCTAATTCGTGAGCGAGGATCATACGAGCGCGGCTATCCAGAGATTTGCTGGCCTGCCGCTCTCCAGTGATAACAGGGGCGGGGTAACCTGTAATGGCCTTATACCGTTCACAGGCGTAAGCCGCACGCATATCGTGAAACCCATCGATGGAAGTGCCTCGGGTAGCTTTGCGCCACCGGTTATAGGCATGATCCCGCCACTGCCTATAACTCATACCCGGTGGAATCAGGTTCTTCTCACTAGCCTGCAACTGAGTAGCTTTATCGAGTATTCTCTGGGTCTCTCCATCGACTGGTACCCACCGGTCTGACCGGTCGCCTCGCCCACCTTTTGCTCCTCGAGTAACTTTAATACGCCCGAACTGCCTGGCCTGCGCAGCTGCCTTTCGCACATCTAGTAAACACGCCTCTTTAAACCGCAGGCCCAGTTGCCGGGTCAATTGGGCAATGAGCTGCGTTGAGAGTGAGCAAAATACCTGAGGGAAATCTCCCTCATTCTGATCACATTATCTGATGGAATAAAAAAGACCCCCTCAAATAACTTGCAAATTATCCGAGGGGGCTG
>QNFO01000226.1 GCA_003646355.1 Gammaproteobacteria bacterium | reverse complement strand
CACACCGTAGGTATCGAGTAAGCGTGCGTAGTCGCTTTCTGTTTCAAGCGCCGCTATCGCAGCAACGAAGTTAGATACCTCTGAGCTGTCCAGCTGCAAGAAGACATTGGGATAGGCGCCGATAAAACCGGGGATCACCGACAGTGTGTCATCTTCCGGCAGGCGATTGGCCTGCTCCTGAAACATCGACGTCATACTCGAATACGCGCGGTTGGCGACAAGAGTGACAAATTCGTCCCCTGTCGGATGCGTAATTTTCACAAAAGCTAGCTCTGGCATCAATGAGGCAGGACTGCCTTTCAGGCTATGCAGACGCCCTAATTGCTCTCGTACAGCATCCACCTTAATGGCTTGTAGCTGATGCTTTGTTGGCAGGATTACCTTCAAGCGCTGGGCCAGAAGCTCAAGCAATTCCTTTTTTTCGTCATTACTTTGATAAGGGATGTTCGGCACCGATTTTTTCTCAAAGGTCGGCAACGTCAAATAAGCATTAATTTCATCGCCGCTAACGCCCTGATACCAGAGCTCCCGCTCTCTAACGCGAGCCGTTTCGGGTAAAAACTGCAGGAACGTCGTTTCAGCCTCCATGCGCAAAAAATCCATGTACAGGCGCGTCAACAATTGATGGCCACCGTTGCCGAAAACATCGTAGCCCGCTACCAGCAGGTAGTGGATACGTTCCAGCAAGCCGTAACCCAGCACCCAGACTGTTTTCGGTGTCTGGCCCAGCAAGCCTTTTTCAACACTGGCACTGTCAAAATGCCGGAAGACAGTGAGGGCAGCATTCTCATTTACCCCATCGCCGTCCCAAATTAACTTGAGATTAATGGCATCGGCGGGCAGGTGAGCCGCCAGATAGGCATCTTGATCTTCCATTAATTTCTGCTGCTGTTTTTTATAGGACTTCCAGTGCTTAATAGGTCTATAGATATCGACAAGGCTCGCCGGCAAGTCCAGGCTTTCATCGCGCTGGGCCATAAAATCTTCAAAAACTTCCAGTCTCTGCGGGTCGGGATTGGTAAAAAACACCCAAAAATTATCCTGAATCACATTCAGCGCCACCTGGCCTCGACACACCGTACCCTTGATAAATGCCATGATGGTGAACTGAGCTTCATCGAGCAAAAACTGGTAGCGCGAATGAACAGGCAAAGCATCAAAAGTAATAAAAGGGTTTGAAGCAAACTCCGCTGCATAGGATGGCAGCTGCTCGACGTTATAACTCGCGTCAACAAACAGGCTTTGCCAGCGCTGCATGCGCTGCTCATCGAGCCGATAAGCCATGTGGGTTTTTGACACGATCGTATTTAGAACAGGCTGGATGCGGTAGTAGACACGATCAACCCCGGGGTCATCGTAGGGGCGACGCGTGGCAATAAGCTGTATCGGCTCACCGGGTGGTGTCGCAGAGCGCACCAGAGTAAAAAACTTGCGCTGATCTAACTGTGTAAAAAATAAATGTGCGAAATACAAATGCTCAAAAAGATAGCGACTGGTCAATTGCTCTCTTAACGAATCGCCATTGAGAAAGCTCTCCCAGCGCTTAATTTGGGCAAGATATTCCGGCAACAAAGGTGGACGTGGTGTGTAGAGCGCCCCCTGCTCAAGCCATTGCTTCAGTACCTTTTGCTCTTTTTCGGGCAATCCGGGCAGCGCAAAAGGCATACCCCACAGCGGGTGTTCGCGGGCAAACTGGCTAAAGGTTTTATCCTTTGCACAGGACTGCTCACGCGACAGCGACAGGTCAAAACTAGCCGGCAAGAACTTGCCATCGGGCAAGGGATTTTTTTCTTTTAAGGCCAGCATGCGATACATAACACCGGCCTCGCGATTGGCCTCAGGCGTATCGGCTCGCTCATTGAGCACCGAGTAAAAGCCTTTCTCACGCCATTCACTCACCGAGTGAGCGTCTTCAAAAAGACGCGTTGTCGGTGCCGCAGACAGTCGTGTCGAATGATAGACCTCAACCTCAGATGCGCCTCGTTCAATACCCTCAATAGAGCTCATTTTTAACTGGCAAGAGGCATCGTAACAACCGTGGCAAACCACACAGCGTTGCTCGAGAATGGGTTTAACTTCACGCCAATAATCGACAGTGCCTGGTGGCAGTACCTCAACAGCACGCTCCTTAACGGCCGTATTGCCATAGCGCTCTTCAAATTGCAGGGTGCCAATGGCCGTACAGCCACTGAGCACTACAACAATAAGCAGCCAGTATTTTTTATTGATCGCAGCCAAGCATCTACTCCCACATAAACTGATATTACGGCACTAAACCTGCATGTTACTTACAGTGAAAGCATAACTCAGGAATAAGGCCAGTTTTCTGACGGCGGGCGACAAAAAACCCACCTGACTGACACTATTGGTCAGGTTGAAATATCATGGACAACTTCGATAGCGTCAATATTAAATTCGTCATCGCCCACACGCTGAAAACCCTCGGCGCCTATTCCACGGCTGCCGCAAAACTCCTCGAGCTGACCGCAAGCTTACAAGCCGAGCACTTTAGTGCAAAACCACAAAGTGGCCTGGGGCTCTACAGAATCGAGCCCTGCACTCACCTGCAAATATGGGATGGCTATCTCGCATTTAAGCCCGACCTCGCCAGCACGGTTCGCGGCCTGGCCTCACAAAAGGCCTTTTTGCAAAACCCTCATCTCGAACTAGCAACCAACCAGGGCTACGCAAGCGCCATCGCCTGGATGATTTATCAGCGCAGAGAATTGACACTACCCGACGCGGAAGACCAGCAGGGATTGACCGCCTGCTGGACAAAGTACTTTACGGATAGCGCTAAGCCCGTACAGCCCAACCCCCGCCCATGCCCTCAACCACAAAAACCATTGACTGGAAGCCACTCGCCAGCCCACAGCGACGACCACACTAAACGCTTTCCCGCAAAACAGCTCACAGCCACTTAAGGCTACGCCACCTCGACCCTATCCACCTTTTGAAAGCCTCGCGGCAATTTATTACCACGCCGGCCGCGCTCACCGATGTAATGCTGCAAATCAGAAAACTTTAAATTATGGTGACGTTTACCCGAGTAAATAACCAGGCTCTGCCCCTCTGCCACCACGGCAACGGTGAGCATAAACTCCTCTCTAGCCTGAAGGCGCGAGGTGGGAATATTGATAATTCTATTGCCCTTGCCCCGTGCCAGTTCCGGCAATTCAGAAAGCGGAAAGGCCAGCATGCGCCCCTCATTGCTAATCGCGACGACCAATGCGCCATCGACATTAACATCGGCAATCGGCGGCAATATTTGGCCGCCTTTTGGGATACTAATCAGTGCCTTGCCCGAGCGGTTTTTGGTATACAAGTCAGCCATTTTGGCGACGAAGCCGTAACCGGCATCGGTAGCCAGCAGCACTTTTTGTTCGTCGTCACCCATTAACAGACCACAAAAGGTGGCTCCGGATGGCGCATTTAAACGCCCGGTCGCCGGTTCGCCCTGCCCCCGTGCCGATGGCAACGTGTGTGCGGCCAGGGCATAACTGCGCCCGGTGGAGTCGAGCAATATTGCCTGCTGATTACTGCGCCCCTGCACGGCGGCAAAGAAAGCATCACCCGCTTTGTAATTGAGACTCGCACCATCGACTTCGTGACCTTTGGCGGCACGAATCCAGCCTTTTTCAGAAAGCACGACAGTCACCGGATCTGCACTCAGCAAATCCATTTCATTGAAAGCCTGGGCCT
>QNFO01000225.1 GCA_003646355.1 Gammaproteobacteria bacterium | reverse complement strand
TTAACAGCATTATCATCCAGCTGCGCTTGCCCGCCTTTAGCCGGCATTACGCCACTTTCACCTTGAAAACCTTCGATGGCATGCTGGTAAATACGCGCTTTATCCTGCTGAATTCTCGCCTGCCAATCGTCGCTATTACCTGTCACCGGTGCACCGGCAACACCACTGCCGTGGCAAATTTTGCAGGCGCTGTCGTGTAAAGTTTTACCCGCAGAATTAGCCGCTGCGTGCTCGCCTTCGGTTTCGGCTTCGCTGTAAGCGCGAGCATCGGTGCCACCTTCTTTAATATGGGCAGTCGGTGTTATGCCAGCGATGGTCTCAACAATTTTTATCGTTGCCGGGTCGAGACAATCGCTCAAGCAGCGAGGATTTTTCACGTCGGGGCGGTCATCAACAAAAAAGCCATCTTTGTTGGGCATTTCTATCGTTGAGAAATTATCGCGGCTGAGCACGAAGTCGTCATCGACCAAATCATTAAGATTGAGCACGTAGGCGGTGATGGCATAAACCTCGTCAACAGTCAGCGACTGTGGCGCGGGGAAAGGCATGGCGCGGCGGATGTAGTCCCACAATGTTGAAGCATAGGGCCAATAGCTGCCCACAGTTTTATCGGGGCGCTCCTGATTTAAAGTGCCCATACCCCCAGCGAGTTTCGGCCAACGACCCTCACCCTCGCCAAAGGTGCCGTGGCAGCTGGCGCATTTATCTTCGTAGAGCATCTCGCCGTCTTCCACCGAGCCCTCGCCTTCGGGCAGGCCCAGGCCATCGGGACGCACGTCGATATCCCAACCGGCAATTTGCGCGGGTGTCGCCGTCTCGCCGAGGCCAAACAAGGCGTGCTCTGCATTATCTGTACTCGATTTAACCGGCTGTGCTGCATCAGCACTCGTGGTTTTTTCTGAACAGCCCGCTAATGTCATCACTGCGGCCAATGTCATTACACCGGCAATACGCTTCACCGCCACTGAATCAAGGAATCTGAACATTGCGTACGCTCCCGTCAGCTTCAACACGCCAGGTGTGAATGGCATTCTTGTGATAGATCGAGTTGACGCCGCGTTGCTCGCGCAACTGCCGCAAGGTTGGCTGCACATAACCCGTTTCATCGACGGCGCGGCTTTGCAATAACAACGGCCCGCCCTGCCATTTAAAACGATAGCCAAAGCGGCTTAATGATTTCGAGCTCACCATGCCTTTCAGTGGCGCATTGACCCAATTAACGCCACCATCAAAAGAGATATCGACCGCTTTAATTGTGCCCCGGCCCGACCAGGCCAGGCCTTCAATTTCATACCAACCGGCCGTTTTCCAGGGTTTCTCCGGGCAGGGAGAGGTGATGACTGAGTTGCACTCCTGTACATAGGTGAACTTCCTTGCCCGCCCATCGGCCATTAAGTCGGTGTACTTAGAGGTTTCTTCGCGCATGTGCCAGGGTTGATCGCCAATTTCGAGCCGGCGCAGCCACTTAACACTGGTATTACCCTCCCAACCGGGATTAAGTAATCGTACGGGATAGCCTTGCTCCGGCCGCAATGCTTCACCATTTTGAGCGTAGACCACCAGGGTATCGTCCAGGGCTTTTTCGAGGGGGATACTGCGCGCCATAGCGGCACCATCGGCCCCCTCTGCCAGCACCCATTTGCCCTCGGGCTTAACGCCCACTTCGGCCAGCAGGGTCGACAGGCGCACCCCCGTCCACTCGCAGCAGGACAGCATGCCGTGCGTAAATTGCAGGCCTTCCATTTGCGGGCCTTTCCACTCCATACCGCCATTGGCGGGGCATTCGATAAACTTGATCTCAGAAACGCTGGGGAAACGCTGCAGCTCTTCCATGGTAAAAATTAGCGGCCGCTCCACCAAGCCATGAATGATGAGTCGGTGCTGCTCGGGATCAATCTCTGGCACACCGGCGTGGTAGCGCTCAAAGACCAGTCCGTTGGGTGTAATCAAACCCTTCAATTCATGCAGTGGGCTCATGCTTATGGAGGAGATTGACTCGGCGGTCAGCCAGGGTACGGTGCGACGAATCACGTCCTTCTCGTAAACAGAGGGCATACCGTAGGGCTTGCTCACTACACCTCGACCGAGTGATTTCGTCCAGCTTGGCACCTGGGGTGGCAGGTTGCCCTGGGATGCAGCGGCGGCAACTTGCCCCGTGGCCGCAGCGCCGGTCATGGCCAGTAGGCCTTTTAGAAAGCCCCGCCGATCACCGCCCTTCAGCGATTCAGCTTCACCGGCCAGGGTTTTCAACGCGGGCATCGCCTTACTTCTGGCCCCGCCTGCGCTACCGTGGCTCATGTTTTTGTTGTCAGAATCCGACATTTACAGTCCTCGCCTTGTTTTCACTTGCAGCTCTTTCTCTGGAAAGACACTTGAGCAATTCAACAAAACATCAATCTCATATTAGATTTGATTATATGTTAATTCTATAATCGTCTATAGAGACCGCGCAATCAATCCTTCTGCTATATTATTTTATTCTAATATAAGGGCTTTTAAGAAGCGCCCGCTAAACACCGAGCTGCCACACCTTAAAGAAACACCCCTACTGCTCTGCCAAAGCCTCTACGATCACCCCCACCAACAAGTCGTGAACTGCCCTGTATTCGGCAACTTTTGTTTGCGGGGCACGTATACCGACGTAAATCCGTGCGGGTTCATCCGCCAAAGCATAGACAGACATGGCATAGGGACACAAAACCAAATTGTGCGGATTGGCTTCCACCAGACGGTGGGCCAAATTCGCTTTGCAAAACAGCAATACCTCCGCATCACTGTAGACCACTTTGCCACCGATGGTTGAGGCCGTGCGTGCGAGCATGGACTCGGCGTGAGAGACATAACTAATCACCATACCGCGAGATTCGATGGCCTCGACCACAGAATCTTTAACATCGTCAAATTCAGCTTTAACAGAATAGACCCAGGCGCCGCCCGTTTTGAGCGGTTTGAACTGGGCATCGATATTTTCAGCCAACACTGAATTGGGCAACAGACAAAAAAGCATCAGCAGCCACGAGGGACAGGTAAGAAAAAACCTTGCAGCAAAGCATGAGTGCCCCACTGTTTTTTTATTATTAATTGAGATGACAACTCTCCTGTCCACACAACTGCGACCAGCATGGCCCGCTAGAAGTCACTTATCAAGCCGACTTACTTATAGAGCTTAGTCAGGAGTAACAAACCACGCCAACGAATAGTGGGTCAGGGACCACTGCACTTATTGCAAGTGCAGCTGTTATTACAGGCGGTTTAACTCGTCAAAACCGCTGCAATTGATTGCGCTAAATAATCAATATTCGACTGACTAATACCGGCAATATTCACCCGGCTAGAGCCAACCATATAAATACTGAACTGCTCACGTAGTTGATCAACCTGCGCAACACTGAGGCCGAGGAAGGAAAACATACCGTGCTGCTTGGCGATGAAAGAGAAGTCTCTATCGACATTTTGAGCACTGAGCTTATCAACCAGTAGTACGCGCAATTGATTAATGCGATCGCGCATGCCGGCCAACTCGGCTTCCCAATCTTGGCGCAGCGCCGCATCAGCCAAAATTTCGCCAACAATGGCACCCCCGTGGGAGGGTGGCATGGAGTAGTTGCCACGCACTACATTATTAATGTGGGTCAGTGCCGCATCGGACTGAGCCGAATTATCACTCAGCACCGACAGGCTACCAACGCGCTCACGATAGAG
>QNFO01000224.1 GCA_003646355.1 Gammaproteobacteria bacterium | reverse complement strand
CGTTACTCTAATTTTGTTGCCGATCGTCTCGACCTGCGTCGCGATATTGAACTCGATAAGCGCATCGACATTGCCGAGTTTGATGAAAGCACGGGTACCTGGGTAGTAAGCACTGAGGGCTGTGAGCCCTTGCGCTCCCGCTTTGTAATTATGTGCACTGGCATGCTCAATCAGCCGATCAAGCCGCAGTTTAAAGGCCTGGATACCTTTGAAGGCAAGCAATACCACAGTGCCCGCTGGCCCAAAGAGGGTGTCGATTTGAGCGAGCAGCGTGTTGGCGTTATTGGCACCGGCTCTTCTGGCGTACAGATTATTTCAACCATCGCCAGCCAGGTTGGCCACTTGCACGTCTTTCACCGCACACCGGGTTACTGTTTACCACTGCGTAACCACGCAATGCCCGAGGAATACTCAACCCGCGTTAAAGCTAATTACGGCGAATGGCGAGCGGCTGAGCGCTATAACTCTTTTGGTGGCTGGGTGGCTCTCAACTATGAAATTGGTGAACCGGTTACTGGCTCTGCTCTCGACGCTACGCCCGAAGAGCATCAGGCGCTTTTCGATGAGCGCTGGAAAAGTGGCGGCCTGAGTTTTTACAACGTCTACCCCGATGTTTATACAGACCTGGAAGCCAATGCGATTTTGAGTAAGTATTTACAGGCAAAGATTCGCGAGCGTATTAAAGATCCAAAACTTGCCGAAATTCTCACCCCGACTTACCCCGTGTTGACCAAACGCCTCATCGCCGAGACTAACTACTACGAAGTCTACGAGCAGGACAATGTTGAACTCGTCGATCTGCGTGAGCAGGGTATTGATGAAATTACGCCCAAGGGTGTACGCGTCGGTGATACAGAATATGAGCTCGACAGCATTGTCTTTGCCACTGGCTTTGACGCCATGATCGGATCACTCAAGGCCATGGATGTGCGCGGCCGTAATGGACTCACCTTCAGCGAACACTGGGATGACGGGGCGCGAACCCACATGGGTTTGATGAGCGCGGGTTTCCCCAATCTGTTTATTATTAATCAGGCCGGTAGCCCCGCACCCCTGTTTCAGCCACTCATCCTTGGTCAAGAGCAAATTCAATGGGTCGGACGGCTGATGACCCATCTTGCTGAGCGCAATATCAACTGCATTGAACCAACGTCTGAAGCCGAAGATAACTGGGGTGGTTTGTGTGAAGAAGCCCTTTCTGCAACCTTGTTCCCACTCACCGATAGCTGGTATCTGGGTAACAACGTACCCGGCAAATCGCGCACCGGCCTGGCCTATTTTGGTGGCATGGCGAGTTACCGCCAAATCATGACTGAAGCTGAGGTGGATGCTTATCAAAATGGATTTATTTTGAGCACCTTGCCAGAGTAACCCGACGCTGAGGTGGGAAACCACCTACTGGCTTAGCGTGTTTTTAGCACGCTAAGCCAGAGCTGAGTATTTAGAAATTTGGGAGCTTCTTAAAAACATGAATAGAAAAAAGAAAGTTCACGCCATTTTTAAAAAGAAGCTGAAGAAAGCTAAGGCTCGAATGAATCCGTCACACAAGCCTAAATATATTAGCAAGGCTGAACGGGCCAAGCTCGAATCTACACAGGCTGAGGCGGCCCCCGTTATTGATACCAGCGAAGTCCGCCGACCACCCGGAAATGAAAATGAAAGTTAAGCTATTCGTTTTACTGACTGTTGCTTTAGGCCTATCTGGCTGCGACAAAATCAACAATATGAACCGCAGCATGGACACCATGTTGGGCGGTGACTACGAGGTATATATTCAGGGCCATAAAGAGGTTTACCACGTAAAAAATGGCAAAGTGACCAGCGCTCCTGACAAGGGCTATTATATTTTTTATCCCGAAATTAATGGCGAGAAACGCATGGTGCAGTCGCCCATTCAAATCACCACCATCGTTAAAGTCGATTAGTTTCGGCGCACTGAAAAGCGCGGCGCTGACGGCGCTACGTTTACAAAAAAGCCCGCAGAAGATGCGGGCTTTTTATTTGTCGGGGCTTAGGTTTGTTTTAGTTAACCGTCAGTTGTTCGGTTTGAGCAGATAGTTCTTTGGCGGATAAACCCTTGTAATTGGTGCTGGTCGATACTTGCTCTTCAGTAGTTGGCGCCGCCTGGTCATCAAACACCAAATGTCCCGCTGCATCCTGTAGGGCGACACGTCGCGCAACATAGTCGGGGATATTAATAGTGCGGGTTTCCGGGAATTTGTCCAGATAGAGGTGGGGGCGAAGGTAGTATTGCTCAGGGGAGGGCACTAAGGCCTGACTCTTACGCAGGGATGACTTCAACCAGTTGCGGCGCATAAAGTCAGGACGAAAGACTAAGTCGCCCTCTTCGGCGCTCATGTCCAGCACCTGGGGTGCATCGTGCAAGGTATAGCTCATCAGATCGCTGCGCGGGTCCCAATAGGCGGTGTTGAACTTGGCGTAACCCAGCTCACCAAGGGCCGGGTTAGCCTGCCAGGCGATGCGTTCCTCGATAAGAATCAGCTCACCTTCGCTATTGTAAGACTCAATGCGCAGGGGGTAGAAGTTGGCCTGGTCAACCCAGATCAATACCTTGCGGTCGTAGTAGCCATCCAGCCACGCCTCTTTGGGTTTGGCCTCAATAACAAAGCAGGGCACGCCGCCAGACTCGGTGTAGTGAGTGTAATTGTCACCCATGAGTTTGATATCGCTGGCGGCTTTATTGTAGTAAGAGCCATCGGGACGGCGCAGGGTGATGTGGGGGCGAGTGTTGGGGAGGCGAATAGTGTCTTCGAGCACATCGGCACCGAGTAGCTTGACGTCGAACTCCCAGGCGTCGCGGCCGACGATGGCATCAAAGGACTGGGGGTTGTTACCGAAGGCGACATCACGTTGGGGCTGAGGGATACGTCGCACGCGTCGCAAGGCCGGTGTATAGACAAACATGTCGAGGCGGGTCTTAGCATCTTGATCGGAACGACGTACCTGCCAATAGTGCTGTTGACCGGCAATGCGCGGTGGATAAGTGTAGTGGTGAATCATGCGCTGGTAGACTTCACCCGGCGCCGCATCGATCTGCCCCTGCACACCGGCAGTCTTGGCCAGCCACTGCTTGTAAGTAATGGTCACACCCTGGTCGAGATAACCGTTGCCGGTCATGCTGCCGTACACGTCGACGATGACACTGGACCAGCGTGCATGCTGGGTAAACTCCATGGCGCGAAAGGTCATTTGTTCAACGGTGTAGGGCGCGGAATAGGGGTAGGCCTCTGCGGGTACATAGGGCGTTTTACTATCGCGTGGGCCGGGGCCGCGCAAATCAACACGCGCCAACTCGCTGGACGAAAGCTGATCGACAGTGCGCCAGCTTTTTGTCTCGCCCGCCAGTGTGGTTATTGAAATGCCGCCAACGAATAATGCTAAAACCAGGCCAAGCCCGACCTTTGTTGAACGTTTGCTATCCATATAATGCACTGCCTCGTAACCTGTTTTTACTTTGCGTCGCAAAATAGCCCGTGTTCAAACCCTTGTGTTTGATGAGTTCAATGGGGGCATAATTTGCAGTTGTTGGTTATTACCTCACCCTGCACGTTGATAAGTGCGAAGGGCCAAACAAAGGTTAATTTTAGCATTAAGAAACGGTATGTCGTTGAATTGAATCAAGGACCTAATCGATTTTTACTGAGAACCCATATTTTTTTGAGCGATTATAAATATTGAACCGGGT
>QNFO01000223.1 GCA_003646355.1 Gammaproteobacteria bacterium | reverse complement strand
TGGGGCGTAAAACCAGATGACGGCCCCATTGTTGTCACCGGCGCTGCCGGTGGTGTTGGCACGGTGGCGATTATGCTGCTGGCCAAGTTGGGCTATAAAGTCACCGCCTCCACCGGTCGTGTTGAAGAAGCTAGATCTCTGCTCGAAGCCCTCGGCGCCCAAGAGATTATTGCCCGCGACCAGCTCGCCCGTGACCCCGGGCCACTCGAAGCAGAAACCTGGGCCGGCGCTGTCGATACCGTTGGCGATAACACCCTCGCCAGCGTACTGGCACAAACGCGCTACGAAGGCATCGTTGCCGCCTGTGGATTGGCCGGCAGCACCAACTTGCCCACCAGCGTTATGCCCTTTATTTTACGCGGCGTAACACTGCGCGGCATCGACTCAGTAATGGCTCCCCTCGCACGCCGCCAGCGGGCCTGGGATAGTTTGGCGGAACTGGTTAATCTCGATCTACTGCGCCAGATCTACAGCGTCGAACCACTGAGTAAAGTACCGCAACTCGCCAGCGATATTCTCGCCGGTAAAATCAAGGGCCGCGTGGTGATTGACGTTAATGCCTAAATCGCCTCTTATTGTTGATAGCTGATTTTTTTCTAAAAAAACCTGAGCAGGTCATTCTGAATCCAAGGGGAATCTCCTGTTTTAAAAACAAGGGGTAAACAATGGACTGGTTCCGCAAACGCACCCTGGGTAGCCTGCTCGACACCGCCGCAGAAAACTATGGCGACCGCGAGGCTCTGGTCTTCGGCGACCAACGCAGCAACTACAAGACCTTAAAAACTGAGACCGACCGCATCGCCAAAGGCCTGATGGCCATCGGTGTCGAACCCGGCGAACGCGTCGCCCTGTGGATGACCAACCGTCCCGAGTGGCTCCACCTGATGTTCGCCATCGCCAAAGTCGGCGCTTGCATCGTGCCCCTCAACACCCGCTATCGCACTGACGATGTCGCCTACACGGTGAATCAATCCCGCTCTGCCACGCTCATTTCTCTCGACCGCTCGGGGCCGATTGATTTTCAGGACATGTTGGCCGACTCCATGGGAGACATTTCGCCCAACCCGGCTGGCGGCCTACAGGTCCGCAATTATCCCGAACTGCGCCGGGTGGTTATTCTCGGTGAAAAAACCCTGCCCCACGCCCTCGACTGGCAAGCGCTTATCGCGGCAGGCTCGAGCATTAGTGATGCCGAGTTAACTGCACGCAGCGCCGCCGTCGATCCCGATAGTTTGATGATGTTGGCCTACACATCCGGCACCACCGGCCACCCCAAGGGCGTGATGCATAGCCATATCGCAATTCGCAACACTCTGGAGCGCAGCAAAATCTTCGGCTACAGCGCCAACGATGTGCACCTTAATTATCTGCCGATGTTCCATATTTATGCCTTCAGTGAAATCGCCATGGTTTGCGTGCTCAGCGGCGGCAAACAAATTCTCACCGAAACCTTTGATGCCGAAGAAGCACTCGACCTGGCCGCCGCCGAAGGCGTGACCATACTCCACGGCTTTGAGGCCCACTGGATCGACCTGCTTAATGCTCAGGCGCGGCAACAGCGGGAACTGAAGCTACGCCTCGGCACGCTGCCATCAGGTATAGAAAGCACTATTCCTATTGCGGAGAAAGTACAGGATGTTTTCTGCCCCACCGTCTCCGGCTTTGGCATGAGTGAAACCTGGGCCTTTGTCAGTTGCTCAAACCCTGGCCACAGCCGGGAACAACGCGTACATGCATCGGGTTATCCGATGAGCGACTATCATTTTCGTATTGTCGATCCCGAGACGGGCAGCGATCTGCCAGCGGCAACACCCGGCGAACTACTGGTAAAAGGCTACGCGGTGATGAAAGGTTACTGGGATAAACCCGAAGCCACACAGGAAACCATTGATGCCGAGGGCTGGCTACACACCGGCGATATGGCACTGATCCGCGACGACGGCCACCTGGTTTTTCTCGGTCGCCACAAAGACATGCTTAAAGTGGGCGGTGAAAACGTCTCTCCTGCCGAGATTGAACTTCGGCTGCGGGATATGCCCGAGATCGCCGATGCCTCTGTGGTGGCCTACCCCGATCAACGCTTAACAGAAGTGCCCGTTGCCTTTGTAATTCTCAAACCCGGCCAAACGCTTGATCAGGAAACCATCCTTTCGCGCATGAAAGGCCGCATCGCCAGTTTCAAAATCCCTCGCCATGCCATCTTTGTCGATGAATTCCCCATGACCTCGTCGGGCAAAATCCGTAAAGTTGAGCTGCGTGCTCAGGCGCTGGATATTTTGGGTAACACTTAAGGAACCTCTGATTAATCTTTTAAAACAGGAAGTAAGTAATGACTGCTAATACCTTGAACGGAAAAATAGCTCTTGTAACGGGTGCCAGCCGGGGCATTGGCAAGGGCATCGCCATCGCACTGGCCAATGCGGGCGCGCACGTAGCCTGCATCGCCACCAAAGCAGAAAACGCCGACGCGGTTGTCGCAATGATTCGTGCCGATGGCGGCAAGGCCATTGCCCTGGGTTGCAAGGTCGAAAATGGCAATGCTGTAACCGCAACCTTTGCAGAAGTGGAAAAACAGCTTGGCCCGGTCGACATACTGGTGAATAACGCGGGCATATCCAATCCTCAACCACTGCTGAAAATGACCGAGGAAAACTGGGACTCCCACATGGACATCAATGCCAAGTCGGTGTTTCTGTGTTCTCAGGCGGCGATCCGACAAATGAAGGCAGCGGGTAATGGCGGCTGTGTTATTAATATTGGCTCCATCGTCGGCCAAAACGCCATCCCCCAAACTCTTTCTTACTGCACATCAAAAGCCGCCGTCGAACACATGACCCGCGTATTAGCAGTGGAATGTGCCAAATACGACGTACGGGTCAACTGTATCGCCCCCGGCTACATTCGCACCGAAATGATTGAGCAGCTGGCAGCCGATGGCAAACTCGCTGCTGATGCCATTGAAAAACGCACACCCCAGCGGCGCATGGGCTCGGTTGAAGATATTGCCGCTGCCGTGCTCTTCGTGGCCGGCCCGGGTGCAGGCTTTATGACCGGCGAAACTCTTAATATCGACGGTGGCTGGACGGCCTACGGTTATTTATAAGCCCGGCCGATAAAAGAAAAAACAGGGGGTCAACACTATCCCCCTTTTGAGAAAGCCCTGATTTAATAATAGGTTTATAAAAAATGAATCAAGCAGCCCTGAAATTCAATCTCTTCGTTTACTGCACCGTTGGCCGCCGCGCTGAATTAGAAGCGGGCATGGCAGGCAAAAACCCCAAGCTCTATCGCCGTATGCTCGAAGAGCTGGCCGACTCCGCCCGCCTTGCCGATG
Organism: Gammaproteobacteria bacterium; assembly: GCA_003646355.1. Next base: position 396 of record QNFO01000223.1, on the reverse strand, counting down.
AACTCGGCTATTTCGCCTTCGCTCACCCCGAGCACCACTTGCAGATTGAAGGCTTTGAAGCAGCCAACGATCCCTGCCTGACGAGCATGTGGCTGGGTCAGCACAGTGAAAAACTACGCATCATTCCCTGTGGCTTTGTCTCCACCACCAATAACCCACTGGTAACGGCAGAGAAAATCGCCAGTCTCGATTGTATGCTGCAAGGTCGTCTCGGCGTTGGTCTGGTACGCGGCTACCAGGCACGCTGGCTCGACAATTTTAGAATCCAGCCCCAGCTAAAAGCCGTCGGCCCCTGGAATGCCAAAACTCAGGACGACGAAGACAACCGCGAGTACTTCGCCGAGTTCGTCGACATCGTGCTTAAAGCACTCAGTGAAGACACCTTTCAACACCACG
>QNFO01000222.1 GCA_003646355.1 Gammaproteobacteria bacterium | reverse complement strand
TTGACGTCGATTTTGGCGTATTTGCCCTTAAAAAAGCCTAGTGGCTCTTTATCGGCATTGCACATTTCGTGCACACGACCAACGATAATGACGTGATCGCCGCCGTCGTAGAGGTGCTCGGTAGAGCATTCAAAACGTACGCTGTAATCGTTCAGTACCGGTACGCCGGCACGACCTTCGCTAGAATCAGCCTGACCAAATTTGTCGGCATCTTTCGTGGCGAATAAACGGGATACATCTTCCTGACCTTCGTGGAGGATATGAATGGCAAAATCTTTGGCTTCATTAAAGGCATCAAAGCTGTTGGCATTTTTTGCGATAGCCCACATTACCAGGGGTGGATCGAGTGAAACTGAAGAGAAGCTATTAGCGGTGCAACCCACTTTTGTGCCGTCGGGGGCATTGGCAGTAACAACAGTAATACCGGTTGCGAAAGCGCCCAGGGAGTCGCGAAATTCTCGTGCATCTAAAGTCATGGTCAGGTTTTCCAGTGTAGTAAGTGTAAAACGGTAATAAACATTCAAGATAAAACCCGCGAGCAGGGCTAACGGGTTTTAGCGTTGCGTGATCTTTGTGCCAGCTAGTCAGTAAATATAAGCAGACGATAGCCTTTCATTGTAATGGGCGGGGGACTACACCCCAAGCCTTTTAATGTACCACAGGGCCTAGGATGCATAAAGTGTCAATAGGCTTACATTGTTTGGCTAGGGGTTGGCCAACACAGCGGGTCGTTGCGATACTTTTTCGTACCAGGCTTGCAGGTTAGTGCAGCCAGCGGGTATCTCCTCTTTGATCCACTTGGCAAAGTCACAGGTCACTAAGGTGGTGATGTCGGCCAGCGAGTAAAAATCCCCGGCGACGTATTTATTGTTGGCAAGACGCTGGTCAAAGTCAGTGTAAAAGTTCTGTAAACGCTGGGCGCCGCGCTCAGCGAGTTCAGCTGATTGCTCGTAGTTGTGTGGGCCAACCACGGCGCGACCGGCAAAGCCCTTTGCGGTGTTGCGGAAAACTTCGGCGACAGCCAATATGCCATTCATAAAGGCGAGGTGATCCCACATTTCAACGGTGGCCTTTTCCTCGGGCGTCGAGCCACTCAACGAAGGGCCGGGATTACTCTCTTCAAAGTAGCGACAAATACCACGAATCTGACTAATGCAGGTGCCGTTGTCGAGCTCGAGCATGGGGATGTCGCAGGCGGGGTTTTTCGCGCGGTACTCAGGGCCCAGTTGCTCGCCCTTAAACAGGTCTACCTGCACCCTTTCAATTTCAATACCTTTTTCAGCGAGGTAAATATTAACGCGACGGGGATTGGGTGCTTTTGGGAAATCGTATAATTTCATGGCTTTTCTCCAGTGTTATTGATCGAGGCTTAGAGTCAGGGAACTGGGTGCGAGGGCTGAGTGTTAGTATAGGCTCAATGGTCTGTAAAACGCGTACCGCTGCTCTGCCTCAAAGCATATTAGATTAAGTATTTTGAAATGGATAGAGTGAGGATTGAGCACTTTGTCCCCGCTGGCCTGATGCATTTGTACCGATAAAACAATGGAGTATCTACGTGGCTGAGCGCCTCACCGAATATCAGCGTAAACGCTATACGCGCCAATTATTGCTGCCGAGCTTTGGCTTCGATGGGCAAGAGCAGCTGGCTGCCAGTACTGCATTGGTACTCGGCGTGGGTGGCCTGGGTTGCGCGGTCGCTCAATACCTTTGTACCGCCGGTGTTGGTCATTTGATTCTCGTTGACGATGATAGTGTTGAATTGAGTAATTTACATCGCCAGGTCTTGCACGGTGAAGCCGATATTGGCCGGCTTAAAGTGGCGTCGGCCCGCGATAGTTTGCTGCGTTTAAATCCGGCAGCCTCTATCGAAACAGTGGCGCAGAGGTTAGATGATGAAGCTCTATTGGGCAAAATAGAAAGTTGTAATGTCGTGCTGGATTGTTCCGATAATCTCGATACCCGGCGCCAGCTCAACCGACTTTGTTATCAATCTCAAACGCCACTGGTGTCCGGCGCAGCGATTCGCTTTGAGGGCCAGGTCGCGGTTTACACAATGCAAGAATCAACCCCGTGTTATGAATGCTTAAGCCAGCGCTTCGGCGAGCAACAACTGAGTTGTGTGGAGTCGGGCGTGCTAGCCCCGCTGGTAGGCGTTGTCGGTAGCCTGCAAGCACTGGAAGCCATCAAATTATTAAGTGGTGCCGGCACCGTGCCAGTCGGCAAGTTAATGTTGTTTGACGGTGCCTACAGCCAGTGGCAAACCTTTCAGCTTAAACAGTGGGCAGACTGCCCGGTGTGTGGCAGCTCTGCTGGCGCAGTTTAAAATTTTAGCTATTGATATAGCAGAGACGAAACTGATTTATGAATAAGCAAAACCCCCAGCCTTTATTAAGTCTTGATCAAGCGCGAGCCCATATGTTGGCCGCAGTGAATTGCGAGCTTATTAATGATGAAAGCGTGCCATTAGCGGATTTGCCGGGTTGTATTTTGGCCACCGATGTCGTGTCAGCGATTAATGCACCGCCCGCTGATAATTCTGCAATGGATGGTTATGCGTTTAACTTCGCTGCTGTGGGCGGCAATATTCCTGAAAACGCCGTATTGTCGCTAGCGGGCAAAGCGCTGGCTGGCGAGCCCTTTGTGGGCACGGTTAAAGCGGGTCAGTGCATTCGAATTATGACCGGGGCCGAATTGCCTGAAGGCTGCGACACCGTAGTGATGCAGGAAAACGTAGCGGCCGACGGTGACAATATCACCCTTATAAAGGCACCAAAGCCCCGGGTCAATGTGCGCTACGCCGGGGAGGATATTAAAAAAGGCGAAACGCTGTTTAGGGCCGGACATCGCCTTGGCCCCGTTGATATCGGTCTGCTGGCGACCATGGGTATTGCCGAGGCGGCTGTGCGGCCGCGCTTAAAAGTGGCCGTGTTTGCCAATGGTAGTGAATTACGTGCCCCGGGTGAGGTGCTCGCAGCGGGAGAAATTTAGGACAGCAACCGCTATTTTTTAAGGGCGATGCTCGAAAGGTTGGGTTGTGAGGTGGTTGATATTGGCGTCATCCCCGATGACCTCGAGCAACTCCGCGCCGCCTATATAAAGGCCGATGCTGCAGCCGATGTGGTCATCACCAGCGGTGGGGCTTCCGTGGGCGAGGCGGATTACACACGGCAACTACTTAGCGAACAAGGCGATATTGGTTTTTGGAAAGTGGCCATTAAACCTGGCAAACCCTTTATGTTTGGCAAGCTGGCCAACAGCACATTTTTTGGTTTGCCGGGTAATCCCATGTCCGCCCTGGTCACTTTTTATCAATTAGTACTGCCCGTACTACAGCAAATGCAGGGCATGGTAGCGGCACCGGCACTGGCTCTCACCGCTCGGGCCAGTTGCGATATACGCCGCAATCGTAGCCGCCTTGAGTTTCTACGCGCAAGCCTGACGACGAATAGTGTTGGCGAGCTGGTGGTTACACCGGACAAGCAGCAAAGCTCGGGTGCGCTCAGTTCCTTTGCCCGCAGTAATTGTTTTATTTTGCTTGAGGCTGGTGAACAAGTGTTAAAACAAGGTGAGCAGGTTGGGGTGCAGCTTTTTGATTCGGTCTTACGTTAAACTGAGGGAGTTAATAGCTCCCTGGATCCAAATAATAAAAGCCATAATTTTGTTGATGAAGTGCTGAATCCACGTTTAGAAAATTAGAATAAAAAATTGCATTAAGCGATAAAAAATCACAGATTAAT
>QNFO01000221.1 GCA_003646355.1 Gammaproteobacteria bacterium | reverse complement strand
GGCCCGGCATCTTCAGGCCAGCAGGTTTGAATCGGTAATTGGCTTAAGTCGACGGCATCGCCCTCAAGCACAATCTCCTGGCAAGGGGCTTTTTTGGCGACCTTGACGGGCATATTCAGCACTGGCTTGAAGGATTCGCGCTTGTCCCACAGGTCTTTAATACTTTTTGGCGGCTCGGGCTCTTTTAAAAAGGCGAGTAACTCACCGACTTCGCGCAGGGCTTCAACCTTCTCCTGACCCATGCCCAGAGCAACGCGTTCGGGGGTGCCGAATAAATTCGCCAGTACAGGAATGGTAAAACCCTTAGGGTTTTCAAACAGCAGGGCGGGGCCGCCGGCCTTGAGTACGCGGTCGCAAATTTCTGTCATTTCGAGATTGGGGTCAACCTCAGCAGTGATGCGCTTTAATTCACCGCGCTTTTCAAGAAAGGCGATAAAGTCGCGTAGATCAGAATATTTCATAGGGCAGAGTTTCCTTCGGGCTCGGTTGCAACACAGCGACCGGTAAAAGAGGAGCAGGGTAAATAGAGGTCTCGTTAATAGAGGTGATCTCCCTGGCCAAGGCTGCTAGGCTGTGAGCAAATAATAACAAATTGCACGAAGTATCCCTATGCAGCCACAACAGGTTTTTCGAGCCTACCGGCCGGTTATTACTGCCGAAGAAGAGGCTCAACGCAAGCTTTATTGCAGCCAGTGCGGCTCACCTTGTATCAGCGAAGTGGCAGAAGGTGGCGTGCGGACGACCTGTACAAGTTGCAATGCCGTGCACTACAAAAACCCTCAACCGGCGATTGCGGTGTTAATTGTCGATGGTGAGCGCTTTGTACTGGGCAAGCGCATTTCCAAAAGCCTGGGTCACGGGCAGTGGTGTTTGCCCTGTGGCTATGTGGAATATCACGAAGACTACCTCAGCGCTGCCGTGCGGGAAGTGAAAGAGGAGACTACGCTGGATATTCGCGTGCAGTCCATTATTAGTGTCGTTACCAATTACTTGTCGCCAAATATCCATTCACTGGTGACCGTGTTGCTGGCAGAAGTTATTGGTGGAGAGTTGCAGGCAGCCGATGGTATGGAAGAGGTGGCCTGGTTTCCCTATACCGGGGAGTTTCCTGAAATGGCCTTTGAGGCCGATACACATATTATTAGCCGCTATTTTGAAACTGACTTGCCGGGTGCACCGGTTGATCCAAATTTCGCCAGTGGATAAAACGCTCGCCAATGATTGCTTAACTCTTAAAAGGAAGAAGGTTATGGATAAATTTCAACTCGGTAAAAGCGACCTGCATATCTCTGGCCTCGGTCTCGGCTGCATGGGGATGTCAGAATTTTATGGCAGTAGTGACGAGCAAGAGTCTATTGCCACCTTGCATGGCGCCCTTGATCTCGGCGTTAATTTCTTTGATACCGCCGATATGTACGGCAGCGGCAGTAATGAAGAGCTGATTGGGCGAGCCTTTAAGGGCAAGTGGAACAATGTTGTACTGGCGACAAAGTTCGGCTTTTTGCGCGATGCCGACGGCGGCTGGAAAGGTCTCGATTGTAGTCCCGCTTATATAAAGACTGCCTGTGAAGCCAGCTTAAAGCGCTTAAATACCGATGTTATCGATCTCTACTACGCTCACCGCATTGACCCTAATGTGCCTGTCGAAGATACCGTTGGCGCCATGAAAGATCTGGTCGATGCCGGCAAGGTACGCTATATCGGTCTCAGCGAAGCCAGCTCCGAAGAATTGCAGCGTGCCAGCAAAGTGCACACCATTACTGCTTTGCAAACGGAATACTCGATGTGGAGCCGTGATGTTGAGGCCGATATTCTCGCCACCTGCCGCGAGCTGGATATCGGCTTTGTGCCTTACAGCCCCCTGGGCAGAGGCTTTTTAACGGGAGCCATTCAATCGAGAGATAGTTTAGAAGCCAGTGATTTTCGCCTCGCCAGCCCCCGTTTTCAGGCAGACGCATTAGAGGACAATAAAAAATTCCTCGCCCTTGTCGATGCCATTAGTAAAGAAAAAGGTATTACCCCGGCACAGGTGGCCCTGGCCTGGGTACTGAATCAGGGTGAGGGCATTTTCCCTATTCCCGGTACCCGGAAACTTTCGCGACTGAAAGAAAACCTTGCTGCTTTAGCGGTGAATTTCAGCCCAGCTGAGTTGGCAGATATTCGTGCCAAACTACCTACAGCCGAGGGTGAGAGGTACTAGTTTTGACTGAAGAGGCAAAGACAATAAATACAGTCCTTACGCATAAAGACGGGCAGGGCATAGGCCGCATTACGATTAACCGCCCCGAGGCCTATAACGCCCTGTCTCTCGCTTGTATGCAGTCCTTGATTGGCGCCTTCAAGCTCTTGTCGGCTGATGATGGCGTGAGGGTTATTGTATTATCGGGTGCTGGCAAGGGCTTTTGCGCGGGTCATGACCTAGCTGAAATGCGCAGTCATCCAAATAAAGAGTTTCAGCAATTGACCTTTAGCACTTGCGCGACTTTAATGCTGTCGATTGTTCAGTCGCCAAAACCGGTGATTGCTAAAGTACACGGTGTGGCAACGGCAGCGGGCTGTCAACTGGTTGCCAGTTGCGATTTGGCCGTTGCCGAGGAAACGACTCGCTTTGCAACGCCAGGGGTGAATCTCGGTTTGTTTTGCTCGACACCAATGGTGGCTTTATCACGCAATGTCTCGCCCAAACATGCGATGGAGATGCTCCTGCTCGGCGATTTTATTTCCGCGCAGCGAGCGCATGAAATGGGCTTTGTTAATTATCTTGCGCCAGCCGATGAGCTTGAGAAAACGGTCGACGCCCTGGCTGAAAAAATCGCCAGCAAATCATCGCTGACTTTGAAAATAGGTAAGCGCGCTTTTTATCAGCAGCTTGATAAAGGCCTAGCCGATGCTTACGACTACTGTGGGCAGGTGATGGTTGAAAACATGATGGCCAAAGATGCCCAGGAAGGTATCGACGCTTTTATGGAAAAACGCTCGCCAGTTTGGCGGGATGAATAAAATTTACAACGACTAAACTATTTGGGGGTAACGGTGGCACTTAAGCCAACCATTTTTAAATTTAAAATTTCATTATCTGATATTAACCGTAACTATTACGACACCCTTAATTTAACGGTCGCTCAGCATCCCTCAGAAACACCTGAGAGAATGATGGTGCGAGTACTGGCCTTTTGTATTAATGCGCAGGAACATCTTGAGTTTACTCCGGGGCTCAGTGCCGTTGACGAGCCCGATGTCTGGGCACATACCCTCGACGGGCAATTGGCTCTATGGATAGATGTCGGCGAGCCCGCTGCGGATAGAATAAAAAAAGCCACGCGACTGGCGCAAACCGTAAAAGTCTATAGTTTTAATACCAAGTCGAATGCCTGGTGGGCTCAGGCAGAGACTCAATTCAATAAGCTAGCCGCAGAGGTTTATCAGTTTGAATGGGAAAAGATAGAGGCACTGGCGGCGCTCTTACAGCGCACGATGGATCTGTCAATTACCATTAGTGGAGACTCCGCTTACATAGCTGCAGAGTCGGGGGAGTGTGAGGTCGATTGGCTGGTACTACAGTAAATCAGTTTGTTTTTTTAAGGGCCTCCATTCAAAACCTTTGCATTGCGCTAAAGGCTTTGAATGCTGAGTTCAAGTAATAAGTGCAACACTCGCCCCATAATGTATCTCGTAAGCTGATTTCCAATTGTGGAGCTTACGAGGCATTAAGTTAATCTTTTCTACCACGCGCCTCAAGGCTTGCGCAG
>QNFO01000220.1 GCA_003646355.1 Gammaproteobacteria bacterium | reverse complement strand
TGACTCGCCCCTTTCCCTTTGAAGGCCGCAAGCGTATGGCGATCGCCAACGAAGGCGTCAAGTTACTGAAGGACAAAGTAGATTCGCTGATTACTGTACCCAACGAAAAGCTGCTAACTGTATTGGGCAAAGATACGACTTTGCTGGATGCCTTTAAGGCGGCTAATGATGTGTTGCTGGGTGCGGTACAAGGTATTGCCGACCTGATTATTCGCCCCGGTATGATTAACGTCGATTTCGCCGACGTACGTACGGTGATGTCGGAAATGGGTATGGCGATGATGGGCTCTGGTGTCGCCAGTGGTGAAAACCGCGCACGTGAAGCGGCAGAAGCGGCGGTGCATAGTCCTCTGCTGGAAGATATCGACCTGCGTGGCGCTCGCGGCATTCTTGTCAATATTACAGCTGGCCCCAACCTTTCACTGGGTGAGTTTTCTGATGTCGGTGATACGGTTGAGGAATTCGCATCGGATCAGGCTACCGTGGTCGTTGGTACGGTAATCGATGATGACATGGGTGATGAGTTGCGCGTTACCGTGGTCGCGACAGGACTGGGTCGTACAGAAGAAGTGAGTCGGCCAGTACCCAGTAAAGTGGTCGATAACACCCTGAAGACCAATGGTGAGATTGACTATGGTCAGCTCGACCGGCCGACAGTTACTCGCACCGGTGGACGTGGATCAATGCGTGGTGGTGCAGCAACAGCGATGGCGGCCGAACCACAAGGTGAAGCGATGGCCAAGGTGGCTGCGCATCAGGAAGCCGATATGGATTACTTAGATATTCCGGCCTTTTTGCGTCGCCAGGCTGACTAAGTCGTTTAACTGACGGAATAGTCGTTGTGCCTGAACTCTGCACACCCCTCTGCAGAGTTCAGGCTATATAATATTTGGTAGAGCAATGTCGGTGGTTTTGCTACTATCGCGCTCCTACGAGCAGGGGATATAAGCAGTGATACGACAGCGTACGTTAAACAATACCATCCGTGCGACCGGCGTCGGTTTACACACGGGTGAAAAAGTTTATCTGACTTTAAAGCCGGCACCGATTGATAGCGGTATCGTGTTTCGTCGCACTGATCTTGACCCCGTTGTTGAAATTGAAGCCAAGGCAATGAATGTTGGCGATACGACGCTCTCGACATCCCTGGTCAATGGCGATGTGCGGGTGTCTACGGTAGAACACCTTTTATCGGCAATGGCCGGCCTGGGTATCGATAACGCGATCATTGATGTCACAGCCCCTGAAGTTCCCATTATGGATGGCAGTGCTGGGCCCTTCGTTTTTCTGATTCAATCGGCGGGTATTATCGAACAGGATGCGCCGAAGAAATTTATTCGTATTAAAAAGCTGGTGGAAGTTAGCCAGGATGATAAGACTGCTTCATTTAAGCCTTTCAATGGCTTTAAAGTCACCTTCATTATCCACTTTGACCACCCCGCCTTTAAAGAGCGCAACAAAGAAGTGACCGTCGATTTTTCCAGCACCTCCTTTGTCAAAGAGGTGAGTCGGGCTCGCACCTTTGGGTTTATGCACGAATTTGAATACTTACGTTCACAGGGCCTTGCCCGTGGCGCCAGCATGGATAACGCCATTGCCGTCGACGATGCTCAAGTACTCAATGAAGATGGTTTGCGTTACGAGGACGAGTTTGTCAAACACAAGGTTCTTGATGCCATTGGTGACCTGTATTTACTGGGTAATAGCCTGATTGGTGAGTTCAATGCCTTCAAATCAGGCCATGCACTGAACAATATGTTGTTGCGTGAACTGCTCGCACAAAAGGATGCCTGGGAAGTGGTAACTTTCGAGGACAATGAGCAGGACGCACCAATCTCCTATTCGAAACCCGCCATAGCGGCTGTTTAGACGCTTTATGTGTCGACAGTTTATACACGGTGGTGCAGACCGTAGCTCAAGCCCTGTTAAATTTTTCGGTAGTTAGCTTATGAAAGCTCGGCTGTAATTCGATTATGAAAATTATTTTTCTTAGCTCCCGTCAGAGTAAGTCCTTGACCCTGACATTAAATACCTGGGCCAAAGTGGCTCTCTCACTGTGTGTGCTCGGTGTGCCTTTGGGTGCCGGTCTAGTTATTGGCATCAAAAGCGATCGCGGTGATGCTTCACTACGGGCAGCGTTGGCTGCAGTGCAGGTCGAGCTGGATCTGCAACACGAAGAATTACAGCTTGGCGTCGCCAGTGCTGACAAAAAAATTGCAGCTTACTCGCAAAAACTGGCAGAAATTCAGGCCCGAATGGTGAGAATGGACGCCATGGGCGAGCGCATTACTGATATCGCCGGACTTGATAAGGGTGAATTTAACTTTAGCCATATACCGGCAATTGGTGGCCCTATTGAGAAGGGGACCCCTGAAAATGCAGAGCAAGTTGGTGAGGGTGTTGTCGATACCTCGGATGCTGCCCTTGCCGCCGCGACCCCTGAAGCGAGTAATATTATTTCATCGGACTTACAGGACTTATTTGCCGAGCTCGAAGCGCGAATGGATAATCGCGAGCAGCAGCTAGATCTACTACGAGTGATGATTATCGATCGCGATCTTAAGCGCGAGAATACGATTTCGGGTCGACCTATTGCCAAGGGCTGGATGTCTTCACGCTACGGTAAAAGAACAGACCCTTTCAATGGCCGTAAAGTCTGGCACTTGGGTGTCGACTTTGCCGGAAAAGAAGGCTCAGATGTGATTGCCGTTGCCTCCGGTATTGTTACGCGTTCCGAACCCTATAAAGGCTATGGCCGGCTCATCGAAATTGATCACGGTGAGGGTTATGTCACCCGCTACGGACACAACAAAACCAACTTGACTCAAGTGGGTGACCTGGTGAAAAAAGGCCAGGTTATCGCAAAAATGGGTAGTACCGGGCGCTCTACTGGCCCTCATGTTCACTTCGAAGTTTATAAAAATGGTCGCAGTGTCGACCCCGCTAGCTATATCCGCCGCACCGTCCGCTAAACCCCCTCCTTTATTTCTGCTATTCCTCGTTTTCGCTGCCGCGTGGCTATAAGATACGCAGCAGCAAATTATCAGTATTAGTTAATTACAGGGTTAGACAATTGCCATGGTCGGTAAAATATTCAGGAAAGTTTTCGGTACTAAAAATGACCGCGAGCTGAAGCTCTTACGTAAAACTGTCGAAAAAATCAATCAGCACGTGGACGCTTTTAGCGAACTCAGTGATGAGCAGTTACGCAATAAAACCGTCGAATTTAAAGAGCGCCTCGCAGCAGGGGAAAGCCTGGATCAGCTACTTCCAGAAGCCTTTTCTGCCGTGCGTGAGGCCGCAGGTCGCAGTCTCGGCATGCGCCATTTTGATACGCAAATGATCGGCGGCATGGTCTTGCATGAGGGCAAAATTGCCGAAATGCGCACCGGTGAAGGTAAGACGCTGGTGGCGACGTTGCCTGCTTATCTCAATGCCCTGACTGGCGAGGGCGTCTACCTCGTTACCGTCAATGACTATCTGGCGCGACGCGATGCTAGCTGGATGAGCCCGGTGTACCTCGCTCTGGGTATGAATGTCGGCATTGTTCAATCCCATGCGGTGGGCGGTGATAGCTCCTTTCTCGTCGATGATGAAGGTGAGAAGCCTGTTAGTCGGCAGGAAGCCTATGCCGCAGATATTACCTACGGTACCAATAACGAGTTTGGCTTCGACTATTTACGCGACAATATGGTGCTGCGCCTGGAACATAAATCTCAGCGCGGCCTGGCCTATGCCATTGTCGATGAGGTTGAC
>QNFO01000219.1 GCA_003646355.1 Gammaproteobacteria bacterium | reverse complement strand
TCGTGAATCAGGTCGAAGGTGGCGACCACATCGAACTTGCCGGGCACACCTTTGGCAAGGTCGTGCACCTGAAATTCAACCCGGTCACTAACACCCTCTTCTTCTGCCGTTTTACGGGCGTTCTCAATATTTTGTGGAAACAGATCAAAGCCATAGAATTTGGCTTTGGGGAAAGCCTTGGCAAGCTCAATAGATGAGCGCCCAGCACCACAACCAAAGTCGGCAAAAGTACCGCCGTTTTCCAACTTGGCTTGCACGTCAGGCATTTCTGGCAACCATTGGCTGACTAATAAATTTTTGTAGCGCACACAGGAATTGTGCTCAAGGCCTTTCCAAAAATCCTCAGGATAAGCGCTGTAATCGATGCCGCCACCTTTTTGAAAGGACTCGATCAAATCTTCGTAGGGCTGCATAAAACCGGTAAACATTTTAAACAAACCGCCCTGATACATTGGCCCGCAAACTTCGACCAATGCTGGAATATGTGCCTCGGGCATGGACACTTCACGACTCTGCTTATCAAAATCGAGATAGCCCGCCAGTGACATACCGTAAATCCATTCACGCAAATAGCGCTCATTGAGACCCGTGCGATCCGCCATAGCCTGGCTGGTCGCCGGGCCATTCTCAGCAAGGTCGGTAAACAAACCCAGTCTATCGCCGATAGCACAGAGACGAATTGTCATCATCCCCGTGGCATCGCCAATCACTTTACCAACAAATTCCCCGGCCTCTTTTGCTGCTTGCTCTGACATGGTATGTCTCCACTAAAGAATATAAATTTCTAATTGAAAACCACTATACAACAGCTGCCATACCTTGGGCGTTAATAACGCAGAGCAGGCGTTGGGAATTTATCCTGCAGAAGATATTCACCCACACTACGCGTGCGGAAACTCAGGGGGTCATGCAAACTCAAGGTGCGAATATCTCGCCAGAAGCGGTCGAGGTTTTGCTCACGCAACGCTGAGCGAGCACCACAGGCGGTAAAGATATCCTGACAAACTTTTAGCCCCGTATCGGTGGCAACAATTTTGGCCTGAGAAACAGCAACCGAAGCAGCGGCTCGCAAGCTCGCCATCTCCTCGGCGCTGGCATTTGCCCTTGCATCAAGTGCCACATCGACCAGTCGCGCAGCCTCATAAGCCATCGCCTCTGCTGCTGCCAGCTGTGAGCTGAGCGCGCCAATAGTGCTGAGAATATAGGGGTCATCTATCGCTTGATCAAAATCGAGACCCGGCCAGGGGTAGGCCCGCGTCTTTTCTTTGACATAGGTAATGCCTTCACGCATGGCACCCTTGGCAGCACCAATAAAAACACCGGTAAAACCGATTTGTGTAATTGGCCCGAGTAAGTTAGTCACCGCCATTTGCCGGCTTTCATCAGTAATGCTGGTCATTACTAATTCAGAGGGGGCAAAAACCTTATTAAAAATCGTCGTGCCACTGCCTGTACCTCTTTGCCCCATGGCATCCCAGTCGTCAACTATCTGCAAGCCTTTAGCATCTTTGGGAACAATGGCGAGGCCCATATTATTACCGCACATGCCGATTACGGCGAGCTGATCACCGGCTAAGGACCCCGTTGAAAAGAATTTTTTGCCGGTGATTTCAACGCCACCTTCGACGGGTGTCAGCGTCAGGTCATAACCTTTTTTCGGGTTATTATTTTTTTCAGAAGCTGCATTACCAAGAAAAACATTTCTTTCAACGATATCGGCAAACACCTTTGCCTTTAGTTCTTCAGGAGCCAACTCATCAAGAAAAGAGGCGCCGAGTAAACAGTGCACCAAAAACATTTGGCCAATAGCGGGATTACCCTGCGAAAAAGAAATTATTGCGCGCGTTATATCCCCACAAGACGAACCGAGTCCGCCATGGCTTTTTGGCACAGAAAAACCCAGCACACCACTTTGCTTAAGCTTATCCATCTCTTCTTTGGGGTATTCACCCTTTAAATCTCTCTCTGCATACGTATTGGCAAAATCATCTGATAGCTTATCAATACATGCTAACGCCTCATCAATATTCCCTATATTCACCAACTACTCCTTAAAATTATATTTATAAAAATCGCAGAGAACTGCAATCGAATAATTCATTAAAACTGATAGGTCGCCGTAAAAACGGTTTCATTGCGGCGAATGCCCGACTCGCCCAAGTACGAGCCAAGACCCCACGGCCCTTGCTCACTACCACTAACTCGCCAGTACAGGTGCTGCTCGGCACTGAACACCAGGTGCTTGGAATACAGGTATTCCATTTTTATTTTGTTATACGCCCCTGTCGAACGGGGGTCATAGGCAAAGACAAAGAGTGGCTTCCAAAGACCTGCGCGCCCGTAGGTGGTGGATGCAGAAAAAGTAATGACAAACTCATCCTGGTCAATCTTGTCTTCATTCACACTGACATATTTATCCGGCACGACCGCACCGTTAACGACTGCCGGGCGAACATCATAGAAACTCCCTTGATAATAACTGTTGTAGTCGAGATAACGGCGCCAGAAAAACTGGGCTGAAAGAAAAAATGTACGCGAACTATTGAGAGAACGGATCCAGGTTGGCCTATCAATACCCAGCATCACAACCGATTGGCGAGCGGTGTCAAAACTATTCCCGTTTGGGTTAGCACTGTCGGGCGCACCCGCTGCGATGGCAACAGGTATACCTTTTGTTAGTGTTGTTTCAATACGAAAAACCGACTGCGTGTAACGGTCATCCGAATAGTTGGCAGTCACGCCAAATACATTGATACGCGGATTTACGGTTTCCACATCAATTTGAAACGTATCAAAATTATCGAGGCCTGCAGATTTTACTTTTACGCCGGTTGTTTGAGAGAAGCCATAAAAATAATTGACACTAAAGTCGATATCTCCCCAGATGCCTTTAAAGCGAAAACCACCCTGGGCATTACTCAACTTTTTCTCTTTTGGAGACCCATCGGTCACATTCACATTCAAGTCATGCAGTGTATTACCAAGAAGGATTGAATTTGCACTCTTATTTTGCAAGCCGATACCCGTAAATGCCCAGGGACGAGGGTATTGCGTCGCCCACTTATTAGCCTGAAAATCATCGGGAATTAATATTACTTCAAGAAACGTTTCGTCAAATCCGGAAAATTTACCAATATCCCACACCCCTCTGGCCATCCACAATGGAATGCGAATATCTTCCCAGGACTCACGACTGCCATGCCAGGTGAAATCCAGTGGGTTAATCACATCGAGGGCACGGAAATTATCGGTTTCACCCCAAACAACTTGCTGCTTGCCCAGGCGCAGTGAAAAGGGTGCCATCTGAAGATCGACGAAGGCCTCTCGGATTTTGTATTCTTCCTGTCCTCTGCCATTCAGCGAATCGTAACTATCTCGAAAATCGTAGGCTGAGTCATAAACGGCTCGACCAAGAAAGGTAAAGGTCGCCTCGTCTATGGGGCCCGCTGAAAAACGATTAAAGACCTGACCATCGCGCAAGAAATAATACTTACCTTCTAACTGCGCTGTGTTGCGCTGATGAGAAAGTTCGCCATCATGTAAAAACGAGGCTCCGTTTTGCATAATGTTGTAGGCTTTTACAAAACCTTCAAGCTCCAGATCATTACCAATATTGACAATACCCCAGGACAAGGGTGTAAAGAGCATTAAAGACAGCAGAAAAAAATCTTTAAACAGCTTAACTTGATGTTTAATCATACGGTTGGCCTATGGATTTTTTTAATTATTGACAGGCAGACAAATATCGGTTGCCGGC
>QNFO01000218.1 GCA_003646355.1 Gammaproteobacteria bacterium | reverse complement strand
CTCGACTTTGTGTTGATTTTTATTCCCGTCGAAGCAGCCTTTATGCTGGCGATAGAGCACGACCGTCAATTGTTTAGTGACGCCTACGACAAGGGTATTATTCTCGTCAGCCCCAGTACACTGCTGGCCACCTTGCGCACCATTCATAATATCTGGCGCTACGCTGATCAAAATCTTAATGCAGAAAAAATCGCTATTCAGGCTGGCGGCCTCTACGACCAGTTCGTTTTACTGGCAGAGGGTCTGGAGGATATCGGCAAGCACCTTGATAAGAGTCAGGATGCCTGGGCCACTACCCGTAAGCGCCTGGTTTCAGGTCGCGGTAATTTACTCAAACGGGTCGAAGATCTGAAAACGTTGGGAGCCAGAACCCGTCGTGATATGCCGGCAGCACTGAGAGACGAAAGCCAGCTGGCTGAGCAAGCACCACTTGTGGGCGTGACTGACGATAGTGATTTGCAGTCATGAATCATTTTTCGATGGCAATTAAAGGTGCTTAGTCTTGCAGCATCTTGAGGTTGTCGGTTTTGTTTTTACGGCGATACTCCCCGTCTATCTGCTCACTGCCCTGGGTGTATTGCTGCGCCGCATGGGTTGGTTGAGTGAAGGCTTTCTACACGATAGCTCGCGTATTGTTTTTAACTTTGCCGCACCGACGATGCTATTTTTATCGTTGTCGAGTGCCGATTTAAGTATTACCGAGGCACCGCGTTTTCTTTTCGTGAGTGTGGCTTTGTTAATCACCTTATCCCTTGTAGCTTGGGCCTTATCGGGTGTCATCGTTTCGCAACGCGCCGACAGGGGTGTATTTATTCAGGGCGCTACACGCGGTAACTTACTAATATCTGGGCTCGCCATGGCCTACAATGTTTATGGCGTGGAGGGTGTGGCCCTGGCTTCATTGCCGATGGGTATTTTTATTATTTTTAACAATATCTATTCCATCAGTATGCTTAAGTTTTACAGCCAGCAAGCAGGCACCCCGGCTAAAAACTACCTTTCAGATATCGCCAAAAACCCCATTATTATTAGCGTATTACTGGGCACGATAGCCGGTGCTTTTAAGCTGGAGTTGCCCGATGCACTGGCCAACAGTGGCCGCTTACTGGGGCAAATGACCGTGCCGCTGGTGTTGATCAATGTCGGTGCATCACTGGACTTCGCCCAATTGCGCAGCCCCAGTGTGGCCGGTTGGGGGGCGGCACTTTATAAGTGCCTGTTAATGCCGGTGCTGGGTGTGCCCATTGCCTGGTACTGCGGTCTGCGGGGTATGGAGCTGGGTATTATATTTCTGGTTTTGTCGTCGCCCACCTCTACCATTAGCGTGGTCTTTGCCCAGGTGTTTGGCGGCAATGCCAAGATGGCGGCGAATATCGTCTTGCTGGGTGGTTTGTTTTCTTTTGTCATTGTCGTTTGTGGCTTAATCTTTTTACGCACTCAAGGGCTAGCGTAAACAGGGCTTAGTTACCTTGCTGTTGTGTATATTTTACTTAGAGGTACGTTGTGTTTTTTTTAGTATTAATAGCTGTTGTTATTGTTTTAGTTTTGGCGGGCTATGCCCTGCATCTGCATCGGAAATTACAGCGTGTTGATGCCGAGCGTGAAGCGGCAAGGCTGACCTTTGAGCAGCAGCTTAAAGATAAAGCGGCAGAGACGCGTAAAAGCATCATCATTTTGGCCAAAGGTTTAGTGGCAGATGAGTTGAGTATTACGGAGGCTTGCCTGCGTATTTCCTGGTTGCTGACACAGATTAACCCTGCAGCTCGAGAGTCGGAAGCTTACAGCGTGTTTTATCAAGTTGCCGATGCCACTGCCCATATCCCCATTCTTGAAGCCTGGAAGGCCCTGACTCGAGAGCAGCGCAAAGCCTTTGATTTGGAACGATTGAAGACAGAAAAAGCCTTCGGGGATTTCGTGCTCGCTGCCGCTAAAAAACTGCTCGACGAAGGTGTGCCGAAACCTGCCGACGAGTCTTCCGATCTTTTCTACTCGGCTTAATCAGCCTTGCTGGCGGCGCGTTTTTTCAGCACCGCGCCGGCCTCCAGGTGGTGGGTGTAGGGAAACTGATCGAAGGCGGCAAAGTGCTCAATACTATGACTGCTATCCAGTGCCAGCAGATTGGCGTGCAGGGTTTCTGGGTTGCAGGAAATGTAAATTATGTTGTCAAAGCGGCGTAGTAATTCAACTGTGTCATCATCCAGACCGGCGCGGGGTGGGTCGACAAAAACCGTCGAAAACTGGTAGCTCTTTAAGTCGATATGGCGCAAGCGGCGAAAGGGCCTCACCTCGTTCAGCGCCTGGGTAATCTCTTCGCTGGAGAGGCGCACAATCTCAATATTTTCAATCTTATTGGCATCGAAATTATAGGTCGCGGAGTTAACCGATATCTTGGCGATTTCTGTCGCTAATACCCGGTCAAAATTCTGTGCCAGCACCGCAGTGAAATTGCCGTTGCCGCAATAAAGCTCTAGCAAGTCGCCACCAAAGTCAGCGCTGTGTTGGCGCGCCCAGTCGAGCATTTTTTCATTGACGCGGGCATTGGGCTGGGTAAACCCCGTCTCTTTTTGCTGGTAGATGTAAGTGCGCCCGGCGACCTGCAATTTTTCAATCACATAATCTCGGCCAATCACCACTTTCTGTTTGCGACTGCGGCCAATAATGTCTGTCTTCATCTGGGTGGCGAGTTCTTTGGCGCGGGCCTCCCAAATGGCATCGAGAGGACGGTGGTAGAGCAGGGTGATCACCGCTTCGCCACTGAGGGTCGTTAAAAACTCTACGCTGAACAGACGTTGGCGCAGAATGTCGCACTGGTTGATTTGCTCAAGCAATGGCGGCATTAAGGCTTCTATCGTCGTTGATCCGGCGGGGAAGGTCTCAATAATATACGCTTTTCTGTGCTCGCCCTGGCGATACATGGCGTAGTCGGCGCGGCCGTCCTGTTGCCATATTTTGAATTCGGCGCGCATGCGATAGTTGAGAGGGCTCGAGGGGTAGGTCTCGAGAGTCGGGACCTCAAGCCCCTGAAAGCGCGCCTGCAGGCCGGCCACTTTTTCTTGCAACTGTTGGTCATAGGTCGTGGGGTCGATATCAGTCACAGAGGCTCCGGCAAAACGGCTATTATAGCCTTAATTGATAGGCTTAAGATGAGTCGTGACAGCTAACAAAGCGTGGAGCCGAGCAAATGATTAATACATTGTCCGTCGAGGTTGAACGGCAGGGCTTGTTCGATATTAGCGCGGCGGTTAGCACCGTCGTTAGGCAGGCTGGTCTAGGCGAAGGGCTGTGTACGCTCTTTATTCAGCACACCTCGGCAAGCCTGTTGATACAGGAAAGCTACGACCCCTCCGCGCGTAGAGATCTCGAAAACTGGCTCAATCGCCTGGTGCCAGAGAACGACCCGCTCTACACCCACACCCTTGAAGGCCCCGATGATATGCCAGCGCACATTAAAGCTGCCTTGACGGCGAGTAGTGTGTCGATCCCGGTGATAGCCGGTGAGCTGGCGCTGGGCACCTGGCAGGGTGTTTATCTCTGGGAGCATCGCCATCAGCCGGGTCAACGTCAGGTAATTGTCCACTTAACGTAGGGGCGCAGGGCTTATTGTAATGGTTACCCTTCGGTTCTTGTGCTTATCAAAAACTAGCGACATAATCGACTCAGTTTGGCGGCATTATTGTTTGGCGTAACTTGAGCTAAGCAGTTGTGAGCGAGACCTGCGTCCTTTTGACTAGGATTGCATGCTTAGGTCAATGAAAGACCTTACAGGG
>QNFO01000217.1 GCA_003646355.1 Gammaproteobacteria bacterium | reverse complement strand
TGCAGCCCCACTACTACTGCCGCCCGTATTCGCCGCTGCACCCACCGATGGCAGGCGGTCTATTTCAGTGATAGCCAGACCTGCCCCCGCCGTATCATCTATCGCAAAGTACTGGGTTCGCGGTGGGTAACACAGGCCCGCATCGGCACAACCCTGGGAGTTCACCGACAACGTCCAACGCTGTCCCTTTAATTGAACCGGCAATTCAAGCTCAAATACCAAAGACTGGTAATAAACGATGAGTTCCTTTTCGTAATACTCATCGAAAATAGCCTTACCGAGCGGGTAATCCACAGCCAAAGGCACAGCCGTACCGCTTCCATCCGTCGCTGTCGCAGAAAATTTATGCTGATAAAGGTAGTACCCCGGCGCAATACGCCAGTCGAAAGTCAGGCCTTGAGTGTCAGTCTGAATACTGAGTCGATAGGCCTCTTCAACCGGCAAAAACTCGACAGGCCCGCCGGCAAGTATGGCGCGGGATGGGCTACTCGATTGAGCCCAGCCCTGCGCCACAACCGGCAGACAAAACACCAGTAAGAGCAGCAGCCAATAAGGGCTAAACCCTGTTATTAAATAATTACAACGCACTAAATTTCTCCGAATCGCCATTTTGACCAACAAGCCACCAAAATGTTTTACACTGTCGCGCAAGTTTGACATGGCACGATAATAAGGTCTGCACCAATAACAGCAAATCACACCATCTGTGAGCAGACATACAAACACATACGGGGTTAAAAATGGCAAAGCCAGGGTTTAAGTCGCTGCTTACGGGCAAAGGAAAGGCTGACGAACCAGCAAGCAGTTATAGTAGTACCTTGGCCAGCGATGGGGAAAGCTCTCGCTGGGCAGTGCGTATGCTGGTCATTTTACTTGTCGCACTCTGCGCTCTTGCCTGGTACTGGAGTCGCGAGCCAAAAATCAACATCAGCCGTGATTTTGCCAGCCAGCACACCGTCGCGGGCTCTGCCGTCACATCGAGTCTGATTAATGTTGTCGATACCCTGCTCGAAAAGCCCGGCGGCTTACTGAGCAACGACATAATGCCACCAGGACTGTTCCTCGATAATATCCCGAGCTGGGAATACGGGGTGATTATTCAGGTACGCGATCTCTCTAAAGCCATGCGCGAAGCCTTCAGCCGCTCCCAGTCACAGTCGACGGAAGACAAAGACCTGGCGCTGGCCGAACCGCGCTTTAACTTTGATCACGACAGCTGGATGTTGCCCGCCTCGGAAAAAGAATACAGCGATGGCCGCGATTATCTGCAAGGCTACCTCGATCGCCTGCTTGATGACGACGAGTACAACGCCCAGTTTTACGCCCGTGCCGACAACCTGCGCTATTGGTTGAGCACCGTTGAAACCCGCCTCGGCAGTTTGTCGCAACGACTCAGCGCCAGCGTTGGGCAAAAACGCATCAATATTGACCTTGCCGGCGACAGCGCGGCCAGCCAGTCAACACCGACACCCGACGAAGTGCTGGTCAAAACAAGCTGGTCTGAACTCGACGATGTCTTCTACGAAGCGCGAGGCACATCCTGGGCGCTGGTGCATTTTTTAAGGGCGGCTCAAGTGGACTTTGCCGATGTGCTGGCCAAGAAAAATGCCCGCGTTAGCCTCGAACAGATTATTCGCGAACTTGAAGCGACACAAAAGCCTCTGCATAGCCCGATGATACTTAACGGTAGCGGCTTCGGCTTACTCGCCAATCACTCGCTAACGATGGCCTCCTATATAAGTCGTGCCAATGCGGCAATTATTGACTTACGCGAATTATTATCGCAGGGTTAGCGCCAAATATAATGATTTGGCAAAGGAGTTGCCAACTGTACGGCTAAGGGAACAGCCAGTTTCGCGGAAACTGCATGGCAACAAGCACTGTCACCCCTATAAGCCACGCCAGTTCAATTGAGCTAGCGGGTGCTGTGGTCGACACACAAAATCACGGTCTGGTCGCACTCGATCAGACCGGGATGATTCTGCTCTGGAATGACTGGATGCAGACCTGGACCGGCATCAACTGCAGCCAGGCCCTCGGTAAAAACTTTCTCAACCTCTTCCCAAACCTGTATAGCAGCGACTACGCTAGCGCTATTACCGAGGTCAGCAGTAGTGGCCAGGGCCTGACCTGGTATATCGATCGTGAGCCCGAACTGATCGACGCCATTGAAGCTGCCCTCGCTTTTGGCTACCGCACACTCCCCCTCAGCCGCATCGCTATTTCCCCCTTCACCCTGTCATCACAATCGGGCTGCTTGCTGGAATTCTCAGAAGCCCCTTTTAACACCCTGCTAGCTGATTCTGTACCGAGGGAAACCGTAGTCAAGGATATAAACCCTGGCCCGCAAGACAATACAGAAGGGCTGCCAGACGCGGCCTTTTCAGCCTCACTACTGACCGAGGCCTTTGGCGTGATTTCTGCCGATACGGAGGGGCTTATCTGCGCGGTGAACCACCGCATCACTGAGCTCAGCGGGTATAGCGAGGAACAACTGATCGGCCAGGCGCTGAGCCTGCTGTTTCCCAGCTTGCAAGGCTGCGATGATATCCGCCGCAATCTGGAGCAAACCAGCCGCCTGCATCAGGATAATGTCTGCGAAGCCATAGATTGCAACGGCAAAACTCTGCCACTAAAAGTATCCGTGTTTCACAACCCGCTGCAGGACAATACATTGACCCTGGTCTGCGAAGATTTTTCTCACCAGCAGGGTAATCAGGATGCCGTACTGGCGCAGCGGGAATTACTCGCCGCCATTTATGGCGAAGTTGCCGACGGTATTATTTTGCTCGATGCGCAGGGGCTCGTTGAACATATCAATCCCATTGCACTGGAGATGCTCGGCCTGCGCGTGAGCAAAGTTGAAGGCAGCCCAATTGATGATCTGGTGATGCTCACCAGCGGTGAAGAGGGTCGCACCATTCGCCCCCATCAAGAAGTACTGAGCCGAGGCACAAGCTGCCAAAGCCCCGACCAAACCTTCCTTCACATCACCGGTCGCCCCGCCCTACAGGTGGCGGCGAGCGCGTCCCCACTGCGCGACCGCCAAAACCACCTCAGTGGCTGCGTGTTAATTTTGCGGATTACCAGCCAGGCCCATCGCGAATCAGTAAAGCTGGCATGGCATGTCAACCACGACCCTCTTACACAGCTACCCAATCGCCATTTTCTCGAAGGCGAGTTGACCCGGGCGATAGACATCACCCAAAGCACCAGCCAGAAGCATGTGCTCCTCTACCTTGATCTGTACAACTTCTCACTGGTTAACGATACCTGTGGCAAAGCGGCGGGCGATGCCCTGCTTAAGCAATGCGCAATACTCTTCCAGCAGGCAACCACTGACGACACTTTGGTCGCGCGCATCGGCAACGACGAATTTGCCATACTTTTGCTAGATTGCCCCCTCGATGACGGCAAAGTGATCGCCGATAACATTATCACCACCATCAAGCGCTTTAGCTTTCCCTGGGGCGAGCGCCGCCTGAAAATTGGCATCAGTATTGGTGGCGAAGTGATCGACCGAGAGAGCAGCTCCGACATTGACGTGCTGGTGACAGCCGCCTTTTCCTGCGCTGCCGCGCGCGAATCTGGACGCAACCGCGCCTTCTTTCAATATCAACGTGAAAAGCTCTACGAACGCAAACAGGTGGCCGAGTGGGAGCCGCGCATTACTGACGCCCTCGATCACGATGGCTTTTGCCTGCACTATCAGCCCATTGTGCCGACCCGAGAGGTCGAGCACGGCTATCGTCATTACGAAGCACTGATTCGCATGATCGACAGCAAAGGCGGGCTAATC
>QNFO01000216.1 GCA_003646355.1 Gammaproteobacteria bacterium | reverse complement strand
CCCGCATTGTAGCGAATAGGCCAGGCTCTGAACATCGACTAGCGGCTGCCATATTAGCCCTGTATTGTGGACGCTGCCGCTGGTTAGAATTGACAACAATAATAATACGCCAGGCAGCATCTGGGAGAGCTTGATCTATGTCATCACCACCTTTGCAATTTGATCCGACCGATAGAAAAGTGATTAATAACCCCTTTCCCGTATTGGCTCGCTTGCAGCGCGAAGCGCCCATCCACTGGAGCGATACTGCGCGCTGCTGGATTGTCACCCGCTACGACGATTGCAAAACAGTGCTGATGGATAAGCGCTTTTCCTCGGCGCGCATGAAACCTTTCTTTGAATCACTGAGCCACGAAAAGCGCGCCAAAGTGGCCAATCTGGAAAGCGCCGTCGGTTTGTGGGCGGTGTTTCTCGACCCGCCTGACCACACGCGCTTGCGGCGTTTGCTGAACCGGGGTTTCACTTCCCGCGCTGTCAATGGCATGGCGCCGCGTATCGGTGAAATAGTTCATGAATTATTTGATGGTCTTGAGGGCAAGGGTGAAATCGACTTTATTCGCGATATTGCCTATCGCATTCCCGCTGCGGTAATTATGGAAATGCTCGGCGCGCCTCATTCGGAAATTGAAAACTTTAAACTCTGGTCAGATGATATTGGCCTGTTTGTTGGTGGCTCTCGAGTGACCCCGGATAAATATGCACGAGCCGAAGCGGCGACTGCGCAAATGTGCGATGCCTTCCGTGACTTAATTGCCGAGCGTCGGCGCAAGCCTCGAGAAGACATGATCACCGACCTGATTCGCGCCGAAGATGAAGGCGAAGTGCTGGACGAGCAAGAGCTGATAGCCACTTGCGTGTTATTACTTTTTGCCGGGCACGAGACCACGGGTAATTTGCTCGGCACCAGCCTATATTATTTTTTGCGCCACCCCGATCAATTTGACGACCTGCGTCGCCACCCTGAATTAGCGGACAACGCTGTTGAAGAAGTGCTGCGCCACGATGGCCCCAATGCTGCTGCCACCCGAGTGGCCAGCGAAGATATTCAACTGGGTGGGCAAATGATTCGCAAAGGTCAGCGTGTTTTCGCCATGCTCAATGCTGCCAATCGCGACCCGGAATTATTTACCGATGCCCAGCAATTTAATATTCGTCGCAAGCCCAACGGCAACGCAGCCATCGGCCAGTTTGCCTTTGGCCACGGCATTCACTTTTGTATCGGTGCGCCGCTGGCGAGATTAGAGGGGCGCATCGCCCTGCCTATTTTTGCCGATAGAATTCGCCATCCAAAACTGATTGGTGGTGAACCAGACTGGATAGATAGTCTGAATTTCCGTGGGCTGACAACATTGCCGATAAGTTGTGAAATAAGGCCGCGAAAATAAGTGCTGTGGTTGTCAATTAAACTTAAAAAAACAAACCTTGCACTGACTACCTACACTAGGCCTGTTGAGGTGTTATAGCGCCAGCATATTCTTCAGGGCATTGAGTGACTCCTGGCCCTTCTGCTTTTTCACTTCGGGGGGCAGCTCGTCGCCAAAACTCTCGCACTCAATATCTTCCGCCGGCAATTCGCCAAGAAAACGGCTGGGCTCGGTTTTTGATATTTCGCCATATTGCTTGCGCCGCGAGGCCAGCGTCATGGTCAGCGTTTCCCGTGCCCGCGTCATGCCCACGTAGGCGAGGCGGCGTTCTTCTTCGACGGTGTCTTGCTCGATACTGGAGCGGTGGGGCAGTATTTCTTCTTCCATGCCGATGAGATAAACATGGGGGAATTCCAGCCCTTTGGCCGCGTGCAGCGTCATCAACTGTACTTTGTCGTCTGCCGATTCCTCTTCCTGCCGGTCGAGCTGGTCGCGCAGAATAAGCCGGGAGATAGCATTCTGTACCGGGTTTTCACAGTCCGGGTCTTCCATTTCACTGGCGATGGCCCGCTCTAATTGTGTGACCAGAAATTGCACATTCTTCATGCGCTTCTCGGCCACCGAGCCACTGCTGGCGTTTTGGTGGAGCCAACTTTCGTAGTCGATATCGTCGATCATTTCACGCACGGCTTTAATGGGGTCGTCGCGCTCACAACGCTCGGCGATCTTTTCCATCCAGTGCTTAAAACGCTGCAGCTTTTCGAGGTGCTGGCCGGTGATTTCAGACTGCAGACCCATCTCATCAATCGCGGCAAACAGGGAAATCTCCCGCCGGTTGGCGTAAGTACCGAGTTTTTCCAGGGTTGTCGGGCCGATTTGTCGACGTGGGGTGTTGATCACCCGCAGCAGCGCATTGTTGTCGTCCGGATTAGCCAGCAGGCGCAGATAGGCCATGATGTCTTTGATTTCGGTGCGCGCATAAAACGAGGTGCCGCCGCTCAAATGGTAGGGAATCGTCTGGGTCTGTAGCTTTATCTCTAGCAGGCGGGCCTGATAATTACCCCGGTAGAGCACGGCGAAATCCCGGTAGAAGCAGCCACGGCGCATATGGTTTTCGATAATGTCATTCACCACCCGCTCCATTTCGGCCTCTTCGTCACCGCAGCGAATCACACGGATGGCATCGCCAAAACCCAGCTCACTCCACAGGGCTTTTTCAAAGGCGTGGGGGTTATTGGCGATCAGTGTGTTGGCGGCGCGCAAGATACGTGCAGTGGAGCGGTAATTCTGCTCCAGCTTAACCACTTCAAGGTGGGGGAAGTCGACCTGCAGTTGTTCGAGGTTTTCTGGCCGCGCACCGCGCCAGGCGTAAATCGACTGATCGTCATCACCCACCACAGTCAGCGCTTGCCGGTCACCGACCAGCATCTTCACCAGCTCGTACTGAGCCATGTTGGTGTCCTGATACTCGTCCACCAACAGATATTGAATACGCTGTTGCCACTTGCCCAGCACCTCGGGGTGGTCGCGAAACAATTGCACCGGCAATAGAATCAGGTCGTCAAAGTCCACCGCGTTATAGGCTTTCAGGGCTTGTTGATAGCGCTCATAAAGCAGGCCGAGTGCTTGCTCGCCATC
Source organism: Gammaproteobacteria bacterium (assembly GCA_003646355.1). Next base: position 810 of record QNFO01000216.1, on the reverse strand, counting down.
ACTCTCGGCGAGCGACATCGCCTGCGAGGGTGATTGCAGTTCGTTCTTCCATTTAGAGATTTGCTGCTGAGCAATGTTGATAAGATCGGGGTCGATCTCGGTTTTGGTAATCATCAACTCTTTGATTAGCGTGCGACTGTCTTCCGAGTCGAAGATGGAGAAACCATTTTTGTAACCCAGGTGCACCAACTCGCGGCGAATAATATTCAGCCCCAGGTTGTGAAAGGTTGATATTGTCAGCCCCCGCGCCGCCTTGCCCTTAACCAGCGTGCCGACTCGGGCTTTCATTTCCCGTGCGGCTTTATTAGTAAAGGTCACCGCCGCAATATTGCGGCCAGCCACCCCGCATTTTTCAATTAAATAAGCGATTTTGCGGGTAATTACACTCGTCTTGCCACTGCCCGCACCGGCGAGGACCAGCAAGGGCCCATCAATATAGTGCACGGCTTTTTGTTGCTGGGGATTGAGTGTCGACAAAGGAGGGCGCCTGAGATGGGTTCAAAGGGCGGCGCATTGTAGCAGTAGATGCGGCTCTGGCCGCGAGTGTTTTTGTGTAATAGTTTACTCACAGCTGCTGAATAGTCTCGAGTGTTCAATGGCTATCCCCGACAAGGTTTGCCACATTATAAAACCAGCTCTGTCCGCATTAACTGTCACCATTGCCCTGGGACCATGGCTTTGAGCCAACACTGCTCCCTACGCATACGCCGATCTAGTTGCTCATCGTCGGTGACTACCCCGATCTGATCATTGGCCTAATAATTGTCGCCGTCGTATTGAACGGCGGACGGCGTATCCTGTAATTAAAAT
>QNFO01000215.1 GCA_003646355.1 Gammaproteobacteria bacterium | reverse complement strand
TGGCCATGTCAGAGCCCGCCTTCGGTTCCGCCACCCCCCAGGGCATTATGCGATTGTTAGCGGCTTACGATATTCCAATTGCCGGTAAAGATGCGGTGGTGATTGGTCGCAGCCCCATTCTCGGTAAGCCGATGGCACTGATGCTATTGAACAAGAATGCCACCGTAACGATTTGTCACTCCCAAACTAAAAACCTGGCTGATATTGTCAGCCGTGCCGATATTATTGTCGGCGCCGTCGGCAAGCCCGAATTCATTAAAAGTGAATGGATTAAAGATGGCGCGGTGGTAGTCGATGCTGGCTTCCACCCCGGTGGTATTGGCGACATCGACCTCAGTGGCCTCGATGCACGCAGTAGTGCCTACACGCCCGTGCCCGGCGGCGTTGGGCCGATGACGATTAATACGCTGATTTTACAAACACTGGAAGCTGCCGAGGCGCAATAGAGCTTGTGTTCCGCCGGACGCAGGCCCGCAATATCCGCCGTGCACGCACCCGTCAATAAACTACGCTATAAACTGACTGCCCCTTCGATGCAGTCATGGAGTTCAGCCCTTGTTCAGCTACGTTGATTCTGAAATTCGCCAACAATTAGTCGGCAAACACCAGTTAGTCGACCTCGATCGCAATGGTGTCGAGATTACTGGCGGCGGCGGACAACCCTATATTTCAATATTGGGGCCGGTCACCATTCCCCGCATTATTGCCGGCCAGGAAGTCCCCCTTGAGTGGTACCCCTTTGTGCGCCGCGTCGAGCTCGCCCATGTTCAGGCCTCCGCCAACGATGTAAAAGGCGGTGGTGATGAAGCCCTGCGCGAACTGCTACAAACCAATATGTCGGTCAACTCCGTGTTCGCCCTGCCCGGCTTTCGCGATGAGCAAAACCCTCTGGTGCGCGTTCACTCCTGTTGCTTGACGGGTGATATTTTCGGCTCGCAGCGCTGTGATTGCGGGCCACAATTAACCGCGGCCTTCGAGCAAATGTTGGAAGAAGGCAATGGCGCAGTCGTTTATATGTCGGGCCACGAGGGCCGGGGCATTGGTCTATGGGCGAAAGCCATTACCTATCTACTGCAAGACGACGGGCAGGATACCTTCGAGGCCAATGTGTCACTGGGCTTACCCGAAGATTCCCGCGACTTCAGCGATGCCGCCATCGTGCTGCGCTATCTGCTGTCACAGCGCCCCATTCGCTTGCTGTCGAACAATCCCCACAAACGCGCCCACCTGGAACAGGGCGGGCAAACGATCTCCGAAATCGTACCCCTTGTTTCTGGCATCTGTGAACACAATGTGCGCTATCTGCGCTCCAAACGGAAAAAGGGTCATGTCTTACCCGATGAGATGTAGCCAACAAGGCAATGGACGATAAGGCCGGACAAAGTAACAACTACCGAAGCCGGCTTGTCGCTCATCGCGGCTACCAAAAGCTTTACCCCGAAAACACCCTGCTCGCCTATCAAAAAGCTATCGAAGCAGGCGCCCTTTCCATCGAAACCGATGTGCTGCTAAGTGCCGATAAAAAACCCCTGCTCTATCACGACCCGACACTGAAACGCGTTAGCGGCTGCAAGGGGCGCATTAAGGATCAAACCTTAGCAGAGCTTATTCGCACGCCAGCGTTCGAACCCCGCCGGCTGGGACAAGAGTTTAGGAATCAATGTATTACACCCCTTAGCGATCTGGTAGCACTCCTCAAGACACACCCGCAAGTCACTGCCTATATCGAAGTAAAAAAAGGAGCCATCACGTTTGCCGGAGCCAGTGAAACCTATGCCAGTATCAGCGACTGCCTGGCACCCATCGCCAGCCAGTGCATCATCATTAGCTTTGATCACGACTTTATGGTCTTTGTGCGCTCACAGGGCTGGGTGCGCTGCGGTATTGCTATTAAGCGCTGGAGGAATCTGCAGTCGGCAAAAATACAGGCCATAAAACCTGATACCGTGTTTATTAATTATCGAAAAATACCGGCGAAAGCCAAGCTTGATAGCCTGGATTTTGAGCTAGTGATCTATGAAATCGACGAACCAGCTCTCGCCAGAAAATGGCTAGCGAGGGGTGTAAGTAAAGTTGAAAGCTTTGATATTGGAGGCCTTATTGCGTCTGAACCTGAGTAGCAGGCTCAGCAGGTTTATCGCCTGATTCCGTAGCACTCGGGCTTTTCGAATCTGCTTCTAACCAGCTCTGAACACTTTCAAGCTGCGGTTCAATCGCTTTGGGCCGCAGCACAAAAACAGCGGCAATTGACAGGCCAACAATCAGCACCACGGCAATAGCAATAATAGGCAGCCAATGGCTTGCAGGTTTTACAGCTTGCTTTGGTGAGTTAATCAAGGCATCGCCAAGATCCCTTCCAGCCACAGGTGAAAACCCGGCTCGTGTTTCCTCAAACGCCTCTTCAGGAATAGCGACTTTCTCGCCTTCCTGTTTTGCCGACAAATCAGCTACCTGAGCAGCCAATCTCTCTTTAAGAATTTCTCTTTGACCTCGACCCGGGGGCAATATGACATGATCCCGAATACTACGGTCGGTCTCAGCGGCCGGAGAAAATAGCTTATTTACATCCGACACCTCACCGTCCGGCTCATCTAGAACTTGAGACAGTGAACTCGCATCAGGTTTAGGATCAGTGCTATCAACAGGTGAGGGCTCCGCAACTGACGCCTGGCTGGCAACAGCTTCTGGCTCTGGCTTAGTTTCCGAACCCGCCGACTCTAACGCTGGCGACGCATTTTTTTGAGCCGCTTTCGGCGCCAACTCGTCGTACTCATCAACCACATCAAAATCTATTTCAGATACCGTATCTGAGAAAGTGAGCTGCTCTTGTTGCAACTCTGTAATAACAGTTCTGACATCCTCGACACCCAGCTTGTGGCTGCCTTCAACACTGCCATGCAAGAAAAGTCGACTGCAAATTTGGTTGATTCTGCGCGGTATTCCAGCAGTAAAACGAAAAATAATCGGATAAACCGTATTGCTAATTGCCGGATCACCCTGCCAGCCCACCTGTTCAAGGCGATGAATAATATAGGCTTTTGTTTCGTCTTCTTTAAGCTGCTCCAGGTGGCAAGCAGCCACCAGGCGCTGCTGTACCTGCTCCATTCCTGGTGACTGCACCAGGGAGCGCAGCTCTTCCTGGCCGAGCAAAAAAATCTGCATCAGGGGCTGACTGTTCAGCTGTAAATTAGTGAGCAAACGAAGCTCTTCCATTGCCGACGGCGATAAATCCTGGGCCTCGTCAATAATTAATAGCGCCCGACGGCCATCGTTGTGATGGGACATTAACAACTTGTCCAAACGCTGCAAAATTGTCGCTTTGTCCAGGCCTTCAGTCTGCATGCCAAACGAGTGGGCCACCATGCGCAGTAAGTCAGAGGCCTCGAGCTGGGTGCTCACCAACTTCGCCACCTTCGCGCCGGAGGATGAAAGCGTATCGACAAGGTCATTCACCAGCGTCGACTTACCCGTACCCGGCCTGCCGGTAACCATCACAAAGCCTTCGGCACGCTCAAAGGCATACTGCATATAGGCCTTTGCCTTCGCATAACTTTGATGATTAAAGCAAAAGCGATGATCGGGGCTGAGGCGAAAAGGCTCAGCTTTGAGCTTGTAAAAATGTTCGTACATTGACTCTGTCTCTTCCTTAAATTGACATTGCTACTGCTGAAGTGGCAAAAATGCCGTACGCCCTCATTTGCCGCAGCAAATTCACTCAACAACCATAGCATCCCTGAATTGGTCTCTTTATGAGCAAGTACTCAATCGATAACATTTGCGCCTGACTTTTTATATTTTGTGGACTAGCCACTATTGGCG
>QNFO01000214.1 GCA_003646355.1 Gammaproteobacteria bacterium | reverse complement strand
TTGAGCGTGAAACTGGCTTCTCTTACCCCTGCGTGCCGACGCACGACAGTATTACTTCCACTCTATCTCAGTCGTGTAGCGGCGGGTTTCCCTAGCCCGGCGGATGATTATCTCGACGGTGGTTTAGACCTTAACGAGCATTTAATCGAGCATCCGGCAGCAACCTATTATGCCCGTGCCGAGGGTGATTCAATGATTGAGTTGGGTATCGTCACCGGCGACCTGTTGATTGTTGATCGCGCTGTGCAGGCCGTGGATGGCGATGTGGTGGTGGTTGCCGTCGATGGCCCGCTAACAATTCAAATACTGGACCTGGCCCACTCGCGTTTATTGCCCGCTAATAAACTGTACCGGCCGATTGAAATAGGGGCGGAGACCCAGGTTGATATCGAAGGTGTGGTGATTCATGCGGTGCATTATTTAAAGGGTGCAGGCAAGGGCGTAAGCCGGTGATTGGCTTGTGTGACATGCGCAGTTTTTACTGCTCCTGCGAAAAGGTATTTCGCCCTGATATTCGCGACCGGGGCGTGGTCGTCACTTCCAATAATGACGGCGTGGTGGTGGCGCTGGATGACAAAGCCAAAGCGGCGGGTATTAAAAAATTTGAGCCCTACTTTAAACAGCGCCAGCTTATTGAGCGTGCCGGCGTGCTGGCCTTCTCCAGCAATTATGAGCTTTACGGTGAAGTCAGCGGGCGCATTATGGCCACTTTGGCCGCGTTGGTGCCCAATGGCATAGAGGTCTATTCGATTGATGAATGCTTTGTTGATTTTAGCGCTGTGCCCCGTGGCGAATTAAAAGCCTTTGCCGCCATGCTGCGTGACAGTATTTGGCAGCAGCAGGGCATAAAAATGGGTGTCTCCATTGCGCCGACAAAAACTCTCGCCAAGCTCGGGCAGTGTGCGACCAAGCTCTTTCCGCAGATTGAAGGTGTCTGCGTACTTGAGCATGAACCGCAATGGCAGTGGCTAGCGGCGCGGGTAGATGTCAGCGAGGTTTGGGGTATTGGCCGCAAGCTGACGAGAAAGCTCAAGGCCAGGGGACTGAGCACCGTGGCCGATTTGTCGCAGATGACTAAAGCCGATGCCCGAACCCTGCAGGGCATTACGCTGGTGCGTACGGTGCGCGAGCTACAGGGTGAGGCCTGTATTGATATGGACTGTCAGCCGCAGCCGAAACAAAACATTATTTCCAGCCGCTCCTTTGGTCAAAAACAGACCTGCTTGCAGCCCTTGCAAGAGGCGGTGAGTCACTATGCCGTGAGGGCAGGGGTTAAGCTCAGGGCGCAGTCATCGCTGTGCTTTCGCCTCTCGGCCTGGATACAAACCAGTGCCCACGACGCTACACCCTATGCCGATGAGTTGTCGGTTAACTTGCCCGGTGGCACGGCCGATAGCCGGGAGCTGTCCCGAGTCGCTGTGGCGCTGGTGGCCACGCTTTATCGACCGGGTTACAAGTACGCCAAGGCTGGGGTTATGTTGCAGGATATTCGCCCTGAGCAATTCTCCCAGGGGGATTTACTAGCGCCCCGGTCGGAGAACTCAGTTCGTTTAATGAAGGTAGTGGACGGAGTAAATCAGCGCTTTGGCACGGGAGTCATCAAACTGGCCCGCCAGGGCGGCGAGAATAGCTTTGCTATGAAGCGGGCAATGAAGTCACCCAGCTATTTGACGCGCTGGCATGAGATCCCGGGCATCAGGCCGGGATAAAACAGAATGTGTTTTGGGCAGCGTGTTGCTCTTAATTTAAGTGTGCAGCCCACACTCTAAATGTTCCGCCGCTTTCGTGGGGTCGTTATATTCCACTTCACTAGGCAGCTTGTGTTCGAGTAAATAGTCGACCAAATTCATCGTTGTGCAGTGAAAGCAGGGGGCAACCTTGGTGGTTGAGCGGGGTGCATCCCAGGTGAAGATGTCCTGTGACTTCCTGAATTCGGTTTCTTCGCGGCGAATACCGTTAATCCACAGGTCGGGCTTGAGTTCACTAAAGGCTCGCGTGAAAGGCTCCAGCTTAACGATTTTTGTAAACTCAGCGTGTTCAGCGGTGCCAATTTCAGGTACGCCCTTATAGCGCGCCTCCAGATGAGCCGCCGAAAGAGCGGGGTGAAAAACCTTCAAGTTTAGATTCAGGTCTTTCACCAACTGGTCGACAAAGCGATAGGTGGCAGCCGTATTAAAGCCGCTGTCACACCAGACGACAGGTGTGCCGGGGCGCACTGCCTGCACCATGTGCAGTAGGACGGCAGAGTAGGCCGAAAAGCTGGTGCTGATAATGGGCTGGCTGGCGGCATCGAGCGCTTTAGCAAGAATATCCATTGGTGATGCATCAGCCATAGCAGCATTGGCTGCACTGAGGTCAAACAAGGCTTCTCGCGTTGTTTGCGGGGCATCATCAAGGATTGGTTTCTGTGCAGCTACAAGGCTCATGGCTTATCTGTCAACGGGTTTGGTTTTGAGGTGGCGATTAAAACGCTGTGGGGCGGGCAAGTAAAAGAACGCTTTTCAATATGCTTATTTCAAATCGAGGGTTTAAGAATATCAAAAGGTGTTTTTAGAAGTGATTGGCTGAGCTTGAGCTGTCTTAACGACATTATGGCTGCTCTCGTGTAACGGTATAAGCAGGTAAAAGGGTAAGCGCCGGGGCGAAAAACAGCTTAGGTAAATAGCTTAAAAGCAGGCACAAAAAAGCCCGACACAAGGTCAGGCTTTAAGGTTAATACTGTAAAACTAAAATATGGTGCACTCGGGTGGATTCGAACCACCGACCGCCCGGTTCGTAGCCGGGTACTCTATCCAGCTGAGCTACGAGTGCAGAGGGCGGCACTATAGGCAAGTGGCCGCTTTGAGTCAAGGCTAATTGCCCTTTTAATGCTTCCTGTAAGGCTTTTTTCCACGTGGGCCTATACGCCTCGGCTTTGATCGGCCCAATAGGGTGCACGCAGCTCGCGACGCAAAATTTTGCCGCTGGGATTGCGCGGTAGCTCGGGAATAAAGTCGATAGATTTTGGTGCTTTAAAGCCGGCAATCTGGGTGCGGGCGTAGGCGATAATTTCTTCCTCGCTAAGCTCTGCGCCGGGGCGCAGTACTACGCAGGCCTTAATGGCTTCGCCCCATTGCTCGTCGGGGATGCCGATGACGGCAACATCGATAATGTCTTCGTGGCTGTGGACGGCATTTTCAACTTCGGCGGGGAAGACGTTTTCACCACCGGTGATGATCATGTCTTTGACGCGGTCTTTAATAAACAGAAAGCCTTCGTCGTCGAGATAAGCGGCATCGCCAGTGTGATACCAGCCGCCAGCCTTCACTTCTTCCGTGGCTTCGGGGTTGCGCCAGCAGCTCTTCAGTATCCAGCTGCTTTTGAGGAGGATTTCACCGACCTCGCCATTGGGCAGGGTGTTACCGTCGTTGTCGACGATTTTGACTTCTGAACCTTTGGCAGGCTTGCCGCAGGAGCGCAATTTGTTGCGACCGGGGGCGTGGTCTTCGGGGGCGAGCTTGCTAATAATGCCGTAGTTTTCAGTGGCGCCGTAAAGCTGCATAAAGTCACAGCCAAAGACTTCGCCGGCCTCAACCAGTACCGATTCGGAGATAGGCGATGCGCCGTAGTAGAGGCACTGCAGGCTGCTGTAGTCGCGCTCGCGTACCTTGGGTTCTTGTAACAGCATTTGAATCATTGCCGGTACAAATAGCGCGTGGGTGATTTTGTCATTGCTCAGGCTGTCGAGTACGGCGGTGGCGTCAAACTCGGCCATAAGATTAATTCGGGCGCCGCGCAGCAAGGGGACAATAGTCAGGTTAATGCCGCCAACGTGGAACAGGGG
>QNFO01000213.1 GCA_003646355.1 Gammaproteobacteria bacterium | reverse complement strand
TTTACTACCTCACTGATCCCCCTTTTATTACCGGTAACCCCCGCTATGTTTTTGAACTCTGCTAATCACGCCATCAATTGTCATGGCTGAACGACCTCCATCGAATAACGCTGCGCCTACTGGCCGACTGTTGGTGGTCGGTCTTGGGCTGATTGGTGGCAGTCTTGCGCTGGCGGCGCGGCAGCGGCACTTGTTTAGCGAAGTGATTGGCGCCTCGCGTAGTCCGGCGACCTTGCAGAAAGCAATGGAGCTGGGTGTTGTCGACAGGGTTGAAAGCGATTTGCCGACGGCTCTGGCGGCGATGGGCGCAGGGGATATTGTCGTGGTCGGTGTGCCGACGCTGACGGTGCCCAGGATTATTGCTCAGTTAAAAGAGCATCTACCCGCTGAGGTGAGCTTTACCGATGTGGCGAGCGTTAAAGGCAGTATTGTCAGCGCTGTAAAAGATATTTACGGCTCGGTGCCCGAGCAGTTTGTACCGGGCCACCCCATTGCGGGTTCGGAGAAAAGCGGTGTTGCCGCCTCATTGCCCGATCTTTACGACGATCACCGGGTCATTCTTACACCGCTGGACGAAACGGGTGAAGCCCACACGGCCCGTGTTGCAACAATGTGGCGTGGTGTTGGTGCAACAGTGAGTGAAATGCCGGTCGAAGAACACGATGAGGTCTTGGCGGCGACCAGCCACTTGCCCCACCTGCTGGCCTATTCGCTGGTTGATACCTTGGCAGGCATGGAAGAAAACCGCGAAATTTTTCGCTACGCAGCGGGTGGTTTCAGGGACTTTACCCGCATTGCGGCGAGTGATCCGATTATGTGGCACGACATTACGCTGGCCAACAGCGGGGCTATTGTCGAGGTGCTGGATAGCGTTACTGACCATCTGCAAAGCTTGCGCACGGCGATACTCTCAGGTGATAGCGAACACCTGCTCGGCGTTTTTACCCGGGCTAAAGAAGCGCGTCATCATTTTCAAATCATGCTCGATAACAAGGCGTATCTGCAAACTATGGGCTCCACAGAAATTCAATACCGCGTAGAGGCGGGTGGCGTACTACAGGGCCAAGCCCGGGTGCCCGGCGATAAATCAATTTCTCACCGCTCCATCATGCTTGGCTCGTTGGCTGAAGGCATAACCGAAGTGTCTGGCTTTCTCGAGGGCGAAGATAGTCTGGCGACTTTGCAGGCTTTTCGCGATATGGGGGTGGTGATTGAAGGGCCAGATAATGGTCGGGTTGTTATACACGGCGTTGGCCTGCAAGGCCTAAAAGCGCCCGCTGGCCCCCTATATTTGGGTAACTCCGGCACCTCTATGCGCTTGTTAGTGGGTATCTTGGCTGGCCAGACTTTCGATAGCGTGTTGACCGGTGATGAATCGCTCTCCACGCGGCCGATGAAGCGAGTCGCCGATCCGCTGGCGCTAATGGGTGCTGATATAGAAACGGGCGAGGGCGGTACACCGCCGCTGCGTATTCGTGGCAATCGCTCTTTAAAGGGCATCGATTACAAATTGCCGATGGCCAGTGCTCAGGTTAAATCCTGCGTTTTGCTGGCGGGGCTGTATGCCAGTGGCGAAACCTGTGTCACCGAGCCTGCGCCAACCCGTGATCACACGGAGCGCATGTTAAGGGGCTTTGGCTACGGTGTGAAAACCGATGGTGGGCAAGTTACTCTGAATAGTGGTGGCGCCTTACAGGGCGGCCCCATTGATGTGCCATCGGATATATCATCGGCCACTTTTTTCATGGTCGCTGCGTCTATAGCCGAGGGTTCTGACATTACCCTGAGCCATGTCGGTATTAACCCAACGCGGATTGGCGTGATCAACATTCTACGTTTGATGGGTGGGGATATTACTTTGCTCAACGAGCGGCTTGCAGGCGGTGAGCCAGTGGCGGATATTCGTGTGCGCTCGGCTGCTTTAAAAGGCATTGCCATACCTGAGGATCAGGTGCCATTGGCAATTGATGAATTCCCCGCCATTTTTGTCGCCGCAGCTTGTGCCGAGGGTGCGACCATTTTGACCGGTGCCGAAGAGCTGCGCGTTAAAGAGAGTGACCGCATTCAGGCGATGGCCGATGGCCTGGCGATACTGGGTATTTCTGCCAAGCCGACCGCCGATGGCATTGTTATCGAGGGTGGTCAAATTCAGTCTGGCGAAGTCGATAGTTTGGGCGATCACCGCATTGCCATGTCTTTTGCCATTGCTGGTCTCAGGGCCAGCGGGCCAATTTTAATTCGCAACTGTAACAACGTGGCGACATCATTCCCCGGCTTTGTCGAGCTATCAAACTCGCTGGGTCTGCGGGTGTGCGAGGAAAATCAATGAAGAGTATTAACAGCCCCGTCATTACCATCGACGGGCCAAGTGGCTCGGGTAAGGGCACGATTAGCCAATTGCTGGCCAGTAAGTTGGGTTTTCACTACCTGGATAGTGGCGCTCTTTACCGGCTGGTGGCGATGGCGGCGAAGCGTCACGGCATTGCTCTGGATAATGTTGAGGCCCTGGCCGTAATGGCGGCACACATGGATGTCGCCTTTGAGATGGATGAAAAGGGTGGCTCGCCAAAAGTGGTGCTGGAAACGGAGGATGTTTCTGAGTTGATTCGCGGCGAAGAGGTCGGCGCGCAGGCCTCGATGGTGGCGGCTTTTCCCGAGGTGCGCAGCGCTTTGTTACAGCGCCAGAAGGCCTTTGCCCGTGAACCGGGTCTGGTTGCCGATGGGCGCGATATGGGCACGGTGATTTTCCCCGATGCCGAGGTCAAGGTCTTCCTCACGGCGAGTGCTGAGGCGCGGGCTGAAAGGCGCCATAAGCAGTTGATTGCTAAGGGGGAAAGTGGTAGTCTCCGCGACCTCGTTGAGAAGGTTGAGAGCCGTGATGAGCGCGATAGAACCCGCGCCGTAGCGCCTTTGCTGCCAGCGCAAGATGCGGTCACTGTTGATAGTACGGCGATGAGTATCACCGAGGTTCTCGAAGCAGTATTGACTGTCGTTGCTCAGCGACTAAAAATCCAGGTGCCAAACTTAGGCGCTAAATTTGAGAAAGAAGTCTGAGTAAAAAATTTAACAGGAGTCGCTGGTGTTCATGCCAGTATCGCACCAGTGACGCCTAAATGTGAATAACCCGAGAGTCTGGCGACTCGGTTGTGGGCACTAGTGACGAGCATAAGCTACGCGCTATAACGCCCTGTTTAATAGAGGTATCACCCGAATGAGCGAAAGCTTTGCTGATCTTTTTGAAGAGAGTTTATTAACAGTTGAAATGGCACCAGGTTCAATAGTAACCGGTGTTATTATCGATATAGACAAGGACTGGGTAACCGTCCACGCGGGTTTGAAATCGGAAGGCGTTATCGCCGTAGAAGAGTTTTTCGATGACAACGGCGAATTGGCTGTAGCGATTGGCGACGAAGTGCAGGTATCGCTGGAGACAGTAGAAGATGGCTTTGGTGCCACTAAACTGTCTCGCGAGAAAGCGCGTCGTGCTGAATCCTGGATTGCACTTGAAGCGGCGCAAGCGGCTGACGAAGTGGTCATCGGTATTATCAATGGCAAGGTTAAGGGCGGCTTTACGGTTGACCTTAATGGTCTGCGTGCCTTCCTGCCTGGCTCACTGGTTGATGTTCGCCCCATGCGTGAAACATCTCACCTTGAAGACAAGCCACTAGAATTTAAAGTTATTAAGCTTGATCAGAAGCGTAATAACGTTGTTGTTTCTCGCCGTGCGGTAATGGAAGCGATCAACTCTTCCGAGCGTGAAGAGTTACTCAACAACCTCGAAGAGGGCATTACTCTTAAAGGTGTGGTTAAAAACCTCACCGATTACGGTGCCTT